>JADZBR010000278.1 GCA_020852035.1 Caulobacteraceae bacterium | reverse complement strand
TCACCTTCTCGCCGATGGAGCGCACGCCGCCCCAGTAGGTGCCGATGCCGCCGCCGTTGGAGGCGAGCGCCACGTTCTCGTTCCAGACGCCGGTGATGCCTTCCAGGCTGTCGGGCACCGCGTTGAGGAAGCAGGAGATCGGCAAGCCGCGATTCGCGCCGCCGTTGGAGAGCACCGGGGTCGCCGGCATGAACCAGAGGTTCGAGATGTAGTCGTAGATGCGCTGGGCGTGCTCGGCGTCGTCGGCATAGGCCGTGGCGACGCGGGCGAACATGTCCTGATAGGACTCTCCGGCCAGCAGGTAGCGGTCCTCCAGGGTGGTCTTGCCGAAGTCGGTGAGCAGGGCGTCGCGCGCGCGGTCGACCTCCACCTTGCGGACCAGTTGCAGCTGCGGTCGCTCGGCCCGTTGCGGGGCCGCGCCCGCCGCTTGTTCCGCCTCGATCCGAACCGCTTCGCCGCCGCTCATGGTGACTAAAACCCTAATCTTTCAGCCGTTTCCCAGGGAAAAGGTTTTGTCATAAAACCACTATCCCTAGGGCGCTGCCCCCAGCGCCACACAACATATGGGGACATGAGCCCTAAGGAGTCGTCAACGAAATATCGGGGTTCGACCCGGACTTTTTTGTCACCAAAGTGTTAACGCGCGGCTTGACGGATCGGCGACACCTTATGGCTCAAGGACTTGCGGAGGAGGGTCTCGCGGGGTATGCGACGACCCGTCACTGGGGAGTAGCCGCCCGCGCCGATCAGCGGGGGATACGTCAACAAACTTGGGCTCCGGCCCATGGCGTATCCGGCAGAGCTTGGCGAGACCTTTGGCTTTCGCGTGTCGATCATCGGGGTCGGCGGCGCGGAAGGCCATTGGTATGCGCGATCCGACCCCGGCGGACAGATTATGGAAGCCCTGCTCGTCTCCAGCGGCCTGGTGGCCATCGCCGAGATCGGCGACAAGACCCAATTGCTCGCCATCCTGCTGGCGGCCAGGTTCCGCAAGCCCTGGCCGATCCTGGCCGGCATCCTGGTCGCCACCCTCGCCAACCACGCTATGGCCGCGACGGTGGGCGCGGTGGCCGGGCGGTTCCTGGAAGGACCGTGGGTGAAGTGGGTGCTGGGCGGGGCCTTCATCGCCTTCGCGATCTGGGCGTTGATCCCCGACAAGTTCGAGGACGACGAGGCGCCCAAGCTGCGCACGGGAGCCTCGATCTTCTGGACAACCACCATCGCCTTCTTCCTGGTGGAGATGGGCGACAAGACCCAGGTCGCCACCGTCGCCCTCGCGGCGCGCTTTCACAACGTCCTCCTGGTGGCGGCCGGGACAACGCTGGGGATGATGGTCGCCAACGCGCCGGCGGTGTGGCTGGGCGAGGCGGCGGCGACCAGGCTGCCGTTGAAGTTGATCCGCATCCTAGCGGCGGCGTGCTTCGCGGGGATAGGCGTGTGGATTCTCCTGACCTGAAGCCCCTCCCCCTTGAGGGGAGGGGTTGGGGTGGGGGTGTTAGCGCAGGATCATCCGGCGAAGCCCCACCTTGGCCTTTCCAGGAGAGTCACAGGCCTACACCCCCACCCCCTGTCCCCTCCCCTCAAGGGGGAGGGGAGTTCTAGGGGTTCAGATTCAGCAGCACCGGGTCGCCGCCTTGGGCGGAGATGTTGACGCTGACCGCCCGTTCGACGGCGTAGCGCAGGAGGCTGTGCGGCCCGCCGGCCTTGGGGCCCGTGCCGGAGAGGCCCTCGCCGCCGAACGGCTGCACGCCGACCACCGCGCCGATGATGGTGCGGTTGACGTAGGCGTTGCCGGCCGGGACCAGGCGGCGGATCTCCTCGGCGAAGCCGTCGATGCGGCTGTGGACGCCGAGGGTGAGGCCGTAGCCGCGGGCGGCGAGCTGGCCGGCGACCTTGGCGAGGTCGGCGGGGTCGTAGCGGACGACGTGCAGGATCGGGCCGAAGACCTCGCGCTCCAGGAAATCGGCGCGGGGGACCTCGGCCAGCACCGGGCCGAAGAAGACGCCGCTTTCCGGGGCCGGCAGCTGGCGCAGCACCCTGGCCTCGGCGTGCAGGCGCCGGACGTGCGCCTCCAGAGCGTCGCGGGCCTCCTCGTCGATCACCGGGCCGATGTCGGTGCGGCCGTCGCCGGGATCGCCGAGGGTCAGCGTGTCCATGGCGCCGAGCAGGCCGGCGATCACCTCGTCGGCGGTGTCCTTCGGCAGGAAGACCAGGCGCAGGGCCGAGCAGCGCTGGCCGGCGGAGCCGAAGGCCGAGGCGATCACGTCGTCGATCACCTGTTCGCGCAGGGCCGTGGTGTCGACGAACATGCCGTTGAGGCCGCCGGTCTCGGCGATGAAGGGGATGATCGGGCCGTCGCGGTCGGCCAGGCCCTTGTTGATGGCGCGGGCGGTGTCGGTGCCGCCGGTGAAGGCGACGCCGGCGCAGAGCGGGTGGCGGGTCATTGGGCCTCCGACGTCCGCGCCTTCGCCGGGGAGGAGGTTGAGCACGCCCGGCGGCAGGCCGGCCTTGTGGAACAGGCGCACGGCTTCGGCGGCGATCAGCGGGGTCTGTTCGGCCGGCTTGGCGACCACGGCGTTTCCGGCGGCGAGCGCGGCGGCGATCTGGCCGGTGAAGATGGCCAGCGGGAAGTTCCACGGGCTGATGCAGGCGAAGACGCCGCGGCCGTGCAAAGAGAGCTGGTTGGCCTCGCCGACCGGGCCGGGCAGGGTTTCCGGGGCGCCGAACTGCCGCTCGGCCAGCACGGCGTAGTAGCGGCAGAAGTCGGCGGCCTCGCGCACCTCGGCGACGCCGTCCGCCAGGGTCTTGCCGGCTTCGAGGGCGGCGAGGGCGATCAGAGGATCGCGGTTCGCCTCCAGGGCGTCGGCCATGCCGCGCAGCACCCGGGCGCGGGCCGGGCCGCCGGCCTGGTCCCAGAGGGGCTGGGCGGCGGCGGCGGCCTGGAAGGCGGCGTCGACGTGTTCGGGCGCGGCGTTC
>JADZBR010000277.1 GCA_020852035.1 Caulobacteraceae bacterium | reverse complement strand
CACATTGGCCATGCCGCCGCCTTCGCACATGGTCTGCAGGCCCCACTTCTTGCCGCGGGCCTTCAGCGCGTGGACGAGGGTGGTCATCAGCTTGGTGCCAGACGCGCCCAGCGGGTGGCCCAGCGCGATGGCGCCGCCGTTGACGTTCAGGCGCGAGGGGTCGGCCTTGCAGTAGTCCAGCCAAGCCACCGGCACCGAGGCGAAGGCCTCGTTGACCTCGAACAGGTCGATGTCGTCGATGCTCATGCCGGCCTTCTTCAGCGCCTGCATGGTGGCCGGCAACGGGGCCTCCAGCATGATCACCGGGTCGTGGCCGAGCAGGGTCAGCTGGTGGATGCGGGCCATCGGGGTGAGGCCATGTTCCTTCAGCGCCTTCTCCGAGACGATCATCACGCCCGAAGCGCCGTCGCAGATCTGGCTGGAGGTCGCCGCGGTGATCGCGCCGCCTTCCTTGAGCAGCTTCACGCCGCGCATGGCTTCGATGGACGAGTCGAAGCGAATGCCTTCATCGACGTCATGCCGGGAGGCGTTGCCTTCCGCGTCGGTCACGTCGAGGGCGATGATCTCGTCCTTGAAGGCGCCGGCCTGGGTCGCGGCGATGGCGCGCTGGTGGCTCTCGTAGCCGAACTGGTCGAGCTGTTCCTTGTTGAGCCCGTACTTCTCGGCGACCATCTCGGCGCCCATGAACTGGCTGAACTGAATGTTGGGGTATTCCTTCTGGATGCCCGGGCTCATGTAGTTGCCCATGCCAGCCTGCATGGCGAGCGCCGCGGAGGAGCCCATCGGCACGCGGGTCATGCTCTCGACGCCCGAGGCGATGACGATATCCTGGGTGCCGGCCAGGATGCCCTGGGCGGCGAAGTGCAGCGCCTGCTGCGAGGAGCCGCACTGGCGGTCGACGCTGGTGCCCGGCACGCTTTCCGGCAGCCTGGAGGCCAGGACCGCGTTGCGCGCCACATTGATCGCCTGCTCGCCGACCTGCGAGACGCAGCCCATGACCACGTCCTCGACGGCGGCGGGGTCGATGCCGGTGCGCTCGACCAGGGTGTTCAGCACCGTCGCGCCGAGATCGACGGGGTGCCAGTCCTTCAGCTTGCCGCCCTTGCGGCCGCCGGCGGTGCGGGCGGCGGCGACGATGTAGGCTTCGGGCATGGGATGCTCCAATGGATGGGGTGGGTCCGTTGGAGAGGGGTTCTACGCCCCGTACGTGGCGGAAGCCAAACAACCTTCCCCCGGTACGGGGGAAGTGGCCTGACAGCCACAGGCTGGAAGGTCGATGGGGGAAGTGGTTTGCAACCCTCAGACCTCCCCCATCGACCCTCGGCTTCGCCGTCGGGCCACTTCCCCCATGCTGGGGGAAGGCTTTCGAGCTCACGCCGGCAACAGCGCGCCCGGCCTGGCGGCGTCGAGCCGAAAGGACGTCGGCAACACGCGCGGGTTGGGCTTGGGCCAGCCGGCGGCCTTGGCGGCGCGGGCGACGACGAGCTTGCCGAGCACGGCCGGGTGCAGGCCGGCCTGTACGTTCGGGTGGCCGCCCAGGGTGCGGCGGAGCAGGCCGTTGGCGTAGATGACGTTGGCGCGCATCAGGGCGGCGGGCGTCATGAATTCGATGGAGAGCGAGACGTTCAGCATCGAGGCGTTCTCGATGCGGTGGGGCGCGTTCTGTTTCCAGGTGACCATGCGGCCGGGCGTCAGGTCGTGGACCTCGGCGCCGGCGTCCCAGGCGGGGTCGAAGGCGAACTGCTCGGCGGTTTCGCGCAGCACGTTGCGCTCCAGGGCTTGATCGGAGACGTATGGCTCGGCGTCCGGATAGACCCAGACGCGCTTCTGCCCCCGCAGCTGCCACAGCGACACCAGCGCCACGTCGAGGTGGTAGAACACCTGCGCGTCGCCCGAGGAGATCAGCATTCCGAGGTCGCGCTTGAAGGTGCGCACGCCGGTCTGGGCCTGTTTCTCGGCGAAGATCTCGCCCGCGAGCGCGGCGTATTCCGGCAGGTGGTGGTTGGTCTCGCGCAGGTTCAGCCAGATGCGGCCGGTCTTGGCGGCCTCCAGCAGCTGCGAGCCGGTGAGCGCGCCGGGCGAACCGCGCCGCCAGGTGGTCCAGGCGACCGGGTCCTCGCCCATGGTAAACACGCCCAGCTTCTCGCGCGGATAGCGGTCGAGCAGCATCTCCAGACCCTCGTCGGAGAACAGCGGGCGCTCGTGCAGTTCGTGCTGGAACGTCAGGTTGGCCTTGGTGAAGTCGCGCGCCTTTTCCGGCGTCCAGTCGGTGATCACGCTCATGCGGCGCTCCGTCCGTAGAATTCGATCTTGAAGGGCCCCCACCACAGGGTCTTGCCGAGCCCGCGCGCGGCCTTGTCGAGGGTGAAGGCGCGGTTCGGGGCGCGGACGATCCACTGCAGGCCGGCCAGGGCGCCGAAGACGGCGGCCTGGACCACGCCCTGGGCCATCCAGCCGGCGAGGCCGACGCGGTCGGGCGGGATGGCGGCAGCGCAGTGGGCCGAGGGCCCCTGGCCGTAGGCGAAGGCCCTGGCGATCGTGTAGCGCAGCGAGACGCGGGCCGGGACCGGGTCTTCCCAGACCCAGGCGGCGGGCTCCCAGGCGAACTTGGCGTCGGCGGCCCGCATGTGGCCGAACAGCATGTCGTCCTCGCCGCCGCTGTGGTTGCGCTCGGCGGCGAAGGGCGCGGTCGGGTGGGGCAGGGCGGCGCGGCGCAGCAGGCTGTTGCCGCAGCCGTAGTAGTGGTCGATCGGGCCGGCCTCGGCGGGGCCTTCGCGGGAGAAGAACTGTTCGAGATAGGTCTTGTGGCGGGTGAGGCCGGCGGGGGCGCGCCCGCGCACCGGGCCGAACACCACGTCGGCGCCGTAGCGCGCCTGGGCGGCGAGGAGGGCGGCGAGCCAGCCCTCCGGCGCCTCCTCGTCGTCGTCGAGGAAGCCGATCAGTTCGCCCCCGGCGGCGGCCAGGGCGGCGTTGCGGGCGTTGGCGACGCCGGCGCGAGGCTCGTGGACGTAGACGACGGGGAAGGGCGCCTCGCGCCCCAGCGCTTCGACGAAGCCGCGGGCGGAGGGGACGGCGTCGTTGTCGACCACTACCAGCTCCAGTTCGGCGGCGTCGACGCCGGCCTGGCGCACGAGCGAGCGGGTTGCGGTGGCCAGGCCGTCCGGCCGGCGCTGGGTGGGCACGATCAGGCTGATGCGCCGGGCCGTCATCCTTCGGCCTCCAGGCTCTTGCGGGTCTGGGCGGCCAGAGCGTCGGCGAAACCGTAGGCGCGGCCGCGCAGGGTCAGCTCGACGCTGGCGATATGGTCGAGCCGCCGGCGCAGCCGCCCGACCCGACGGCTGCGCCGGGCGCCGGCGGTCCAGAGCGCGTCGGAGGCGCGGGCGGCGCGGCCGGCCGGGCTGTCGGCGGTGGCCAGCCCCTCGGCGAGGCGTGTCACGTCGCGGGCGTAGGGCGCCTTGTAGTGCGCGTGGCCCGGGCCGAGGTCATAGACCCGCAGCCCGACGCCCGGCATGGCGGCGATGGCGCGGCCGAGGAACACCTGGCCGGGCGACCAGGCGGCCAGCTCCGGGTCGGCCGAGGCGATCCAGGGGTGGTAGACGTCCCCCAATCGGACACCGAAGTGACCCGCGACGAGACGCCCGCCGGCGTAGAGGTTCATCGCCAGGCCCTGCAGCGGCCCCTCGCCTTCGTCGAAGAAGCGGTCGAACAGCCGCTGGGTCCAGCCGCCGTGGAAGAAGTTGTGCGCGCCGGTGCGGTGCAGCTGGTCGCGCTTCCAGGCGAGCAGGCGCTCATACGCCTCGCGGCTCTGGTCGGCGGCGACCAGGGTGATCGGGCCGACCTCGCGCTCCAGCTTGTGATCCAGCCGGCGGTAGTTCTTGAACCGCTTGGGACTGGCCGCGCGCAGGGCCTCCAGATAGGCTTCCGCCTGGCCGCCGGTGCGCACGACGTAGCCGTCGCGCGGCTCGCCGCTGGCCGCCGCGAAGGCGCCGAACGGATCGACCAGGCCATTGAATCTCCAGGCGGAAAGTCCCGCCGCCGCGAGCGCCTGCGCGCCCTCCAGCCGGAAATCCGGGGCCTGCACCAGGCCGTGGTAGTCGGAGAGCGGCGCGCCGATCGCCCGGCCCAGCCCGCCTGGCCGGCGATGATAGGCGAAGGCGGCCTTGAGCCGGCCGTCCCGGCGCCAGAGGGTGACCCGCGCATCGTCGCGCACCCGCCCGACGGCGCGCGTGAAATCCGGCCCGAGCAGGGGGCTTTCAAAGGCCGGCGTGGCCGCACAGAGCGCGCGCCATGCCTCGGCGTCCGCGTCGGAGAGGTCGTCGGGGTGCAGGGTCTCGGCGGCGCGCATCACTGTAGCAAAGCTTGTTCCCCGTTAGGGATTGACGAACGCGCTGCAAACTTCGCGCCGTCAGGGGAATGCGGTCGCCAGGATGGCCTCCAGCCCGGCCCGGTCGGTCTCGTCGAAGGCGGCGGGTTCGGCGGAATCGACGTCGAAGACGGCGATCAACGCGCCGGCGGCGTCGAACACCGGCACGACGATCTCGCTGCGCGAGCGGCTGTCGCAGGCGATGTGGCCGGGGAAGGCGTGGACATCGGCGACCACCTGGGTCTCGCCGGTGGCCGCGGCGGTCCCGCAGACGCCGCGGCCGAAGGCGATGCGCAGGCAGCCCAGCGACCCCTGGTAGGGACCGACCACCAGTTCTTCCGGCTTCTCGGGATCCACGACGTAGAAGCCCGTCCAGAAGTAGTGCCCGAAGGTCGCCGCCAGCATGGAGGCGATCGTCGCCATGCGCGCGGTGCGGTTCGGCTCGCCGTCGAGCACCGCGGCGATCTCCTGTTCGAGCGCGGCGTAGCGCTCGGCTTTCGAGCCGGTGAGGGCGAGGTCGTTGAAGGCTTCGGCAATGACCGGGCCAGCATAAGGCGATCGGGCGTGACGAAAAGTCTGCGGCCTGACGGTTGCAAGCTTCGCGCATCGGCCTATTTCGGCGGCCGACCGGCGCGAGTCAGGCGGACGTGGAGCTCTTCCGCCGGCCGCCGCGCCCAAAGTTCGGATTCTCGCGAGGTGAGCATGCGCGACAAGTCCCGCCACTGGTTCCGATTCTGGATGATCCCGCCGACCGCGGTGCTGGTGATCGCCGCCCTGGTGGCGGCGAGCCGCGCGCGAGACGAGACCGACGCCGCCCGCCGCCTCGACCGCGTGGCGGCGCGCGCGCGGGCGCTGACCCACGGCGAGGTGCTGGTGACCACGGCGTTCAAGACCGAGGACGGCCATCTGTGCGGCACCTTCACCACCTGGGACGGGCCGGAGGGCCGCGACTACGGCGCCTTCGACGAAGCGGCCGGCAAGGTGCATCTGGAGCTGCAGTCGAAGGGGTTCAGCGCCGCGGGCGGATCCTGCGTGGCGCGGGTGCACGACCTGGCCTCCCTGCTGGAGCGGCGCGACGCGCGGCGAAGCCACGGTTGACCCGGCGGCCTTGAGTGCCGCTGAGTAAACCGGCCGACCCTTCGTCTTTGCGACCCGAGGCGGCCATGCAGATCGATCTCCTTTCCCCTGCGAGCTTCGACGGCGGCCAGCCGCACGGTCAGTTCGCCTGGCTTCGCGAGCATGCGCCGGTCCACTGGCACGAGGAGCCGGGCGGAAAGGGGTTCTGGGCGGTGACCCGGCACGCCGATGTCTGGACGGTCGACCGCGATTTCACGGCCTTCTCCTCCGAGCCGACGATCATGATCGCCGATCCCGCCGAAGGGGAGGGGAGCTTCGGCGGCCACAAGATGATGCTGATGATGGATCCGCCGGAGCACACGGCGTTCCGCAAGCTGATCCGCCCGGAGTTCACCCAGCCGGCGGCGCACCTGCGCGAGGGGCGGATCGGCGAGCTGGCCAGGCAGATCGTCGATGCGGTGATCGACAAGGGCGAGTGCGACTTCGTGGCCGAGGTGGCCGGCGAGATGCCGTCGTTCGTGATCGCCGAGCTGATGGGCCTGCCGCTGGCCGACGGGCGCGAGCTCTACAAGCTGACCGAGACCATCCACACCGCGCCCGAGGCCCTGCCGCCGGGCGCCGGCGGGGCGGCGGTGATGAAGATGTTCGAATATGGCTCGGGCGTCATCGCCGAGAAGCGGGCGCGGCCGGGCGAGGACCTGGCCTCCAGGCTGCTGGCCTGCGAGGTGGACGGGCGCAAGCTGAACGACATCGAGTTCCTGCTGTTCTTCCTGCTGCTGGTCGACGCCGGCGGCGACACTACCCGCAACCTGCTCTCCGGCGGCCTGCTGGCGCTGATGGAGCACCCCGACCAACTGGCCTGGCTGAAGGCCGACCTGCCGGCCCGCCTGCCCGCCGCCCGCGAAGAGCTGCTGCGCTGGACCAGCCCGGTGATCTACATGCGCCGCACCGCCACGCGCGACGTGGAACTGGCCGGCCGGCAGATCGCGGCGGGCGACAAGGTGGTGATGTACTTCGGCTCGGCGAACCGCGACCCGACGCATTTCGAGCGGCCCGACGTGCTCGACCTGGCGCGGGCGGCCAACGAGCACATCGCCTTCGGCTCGGGGCCGCACGGGTGCCTGGGCCAGCACATCGCGCGCATCGAGATCGACGCCATGCTGAGCGAGTTGCTGACGCGGATGACCGACTTCGCGCTGGCCGGCGAGCCGGAGTGGCTGGCCTCCAACTTCATTTCCGGCCCCAAGGCGATGCCGTTGCGGTTCCGGGCGGTCTAGGTCGCCGCCGCCGGCGCCGAATTGCGCGCGGGCGGCGGCGCTGACGTCGCGCCTAGGCGGCGAAACGCTCGGTCGAACGGGCCAGCACGCTCCTGAACCAGGCGTGGCCGCGCTTGGCTCCGGCGCGCGGGGTCCAGAAGGCGTCGATGTCCAGGCGGCGCTCCGGGTAATCGATCTCGAGGATGCGCAGGTCGCGTGAGCGGGTCAGTTCCTGCGCCAGCTTTCTTGGAACGAGCGCCAGGCACTCGGCTTCTTCGACGATGGCGCCGATCACCAGGAAATTCGGCACGCCGCAGACCGGCGACACTTCCAGGGTGGAGGTCGGCTGGACCAGGGCGGCGCGCTCCAGACTGGTGCGCTCTCCCACCTGATAGACCACCTGGCGCGCGGCGCGGAACGCCTCGGCCGACACGGTGTCGCCCCAGCGGCCGTCGCGCCCCGAGGCGATGCAGACCATCTCGTCGCGCCACAGCGGCATCTGCTCCACACGCTTGCCGAACGTGCGTCCAAACGGGCGCGGCGCGATCAGGAAGTCGATCCCGTCGAGGTCTTCGACCGATCGCACCGGCCGATCCACGAAGAGAAAATCGCACCCCGGCGCTTCGCCGCCGCAGAGCCTGGCCATCTGGGGCGCGAGCAGCACGCTGACATAGTCGGCGGTGGCGATCACGATGTGGAGCCGCTCGGATCCGGGTTCAAAGGTCTGCGACGGCTCCAGCAGCAGGCCGAGTTCCAGCAGGACGTTGGTGAGCGACGGCAGGAGCGTCTCGCCGCGCTGCGTCAGCTGGGCGTGCCGCCCCAGCGAAATGAGCAGATCGTCTTCGAAAAGCTGCCTCAGTTGCCGTAGCGCCTTGCTGACGGCGGGTTGGGTGATCCCCAGCGTGCGGGCGGTGGCCGTGACGCTGCGCGTCTGTAGAAGCTCGTGCAGGATGGGGAGGAGATCGAGATTCGCCCGCCGCAGGCGCCGGATCAGCAGAGGATCGGACCCCCTGTGATCGCGTTCGCCGCGGGGTCCTCTCATCGCGGGCTTGATCGTCCTCGGCACCGGCTAATCCATAGCCATTGGTTATAGATACAATTCCTAGACCGAGGATTTCGGCAAGACCAGCCCAGCGCCTACCTTCCAGGGGTCAAAAATGCGGGATCAAGGCTCGCAGCGCCCGACGATGAACGTTGGGCTGAAAGGGAGGCCCCATGAACATCGCCGTGAAGGTCCCGGCTGCCGAATCCGTCGCCGAGATTGACGCCACCCCGCTGGAGGAACTGAATCCCGCGCGGGTGGATCGCTTCTACGACGATACGATCTGGCCTGTGTTCCAGCGGCTGCGCCGCGAGGACCCGGTCCACTTCACGCCGGACAGCGAGTACGGCCCCTACTGGTCGATCACCAAGTGGAACGACATCATGGCGGTCGACACCGACCATGAGAGCTTCTCGTCGGCCGATGGCATCACCCTGGTCAACCTCGAGCACAGGGCCGAACAGGAACGTGTGATGGGCGAGCGCCGCAGGGGCGGGGCGGGCTTCATCACGATGGACGAGCCCGAGCATAGCGTCGCCCGCAAGGCGGTCAGCCCGACGGTGGCGCCCAGCAATCTGCATGCGATGGCCCCCCAGGTGCGCGAGCGCGCCGGTCAGATCCTCGACAGCCTGCCGATCAACAAGGAGTTCGATTGGGTGGACCTTGTGTCCAAGGAACTGACCGCCATGACCCTGGCGACCCTGTTCGACTTTCCGTTTGAGCAGCGGCGCAAGCTGCCCTGGTGGTCGGACATGATCATGAACCAGCCCGGGCATGGGCCGGTGGAGAGCTGGGAGCAGAAGGGCGCGGCGATGATGGAGTGCTTCGGCGCTTTCACCGAGCTCTGGAACCAGCGGGTCAACGCGCCGCCGGCCAACGACCTGATCTCGATGCTGGCGCACAATCCGGCGACCCGCGACATGCCGATGGAGACCTATCAGGGCAATGTCGTCCTGCTGATCGTGGGCGGCAACGATACGACCCGCAACACCATCTCCAGCAGCGTCTATTCCCTCAACAAGAACCCCGACCAGTACGCCAAGCTGCGCGCGAACCCGAACCTTGTCCTCGGAATGGTGTCCGAAACCATCCGCTGGCAGACGCCTCTGGCGCACATGGCGCGGACGGCGACCCGCGATGTCGAACTCGGCGGCAAGACCATCCGAAAGGGCGACAAGGTCGCCATGTGGTACATCTCGGGCAATCGCGACGAAGAGATGATCGAGCGGCCGAACGACTACATCATCGACCGCGAACGGCCGCGCCAGCACATGTCCTTCGGTTTCGGGGTCCACCGCTGCGTCGGCAACCGCGTCGCCGAGATGCAGCTGACCATCATCTGGGAAGAGATTCTCAAGCGCTTCCCGGAGATCAAGGTCGTGGGCGAGCCGGTCCTGAACTGGTCGGCCTTCGTGCACGGCTTCGAAAGCCTGCCGGTCATCATCCCCAGCCGCAACTGATCGGCGCGCCGCGCGCGCAATGGAGACTTCCATGTCGAAAGCCCCCGCTTTCCCGCGGGCCGAGCAGATCGAAGCCAGCCTGGAACTGCTGGCCGAGCGCTGCGAGGATCCCACGCCGTTGGTCTACGCCAGGCTGTTCGAGCGCTTGCCGGAGATGCGGGCCTATTTCTGGCGCGACAGCAACGACGCCATCAAGGGCGAGATGCTGGCGCGCACCTTCGCCGCCATTCTCGATTTCATCGGCGAGCGGCGCTACGCCGGTCACATGATCGGCACGGAGATGGTCACGCATGAGGGCTACGACGTGCCGCGCGAGATCTTCACCACCTTCTTCAAGGTGATCGCCGAAACCACCGAGGTGGTCCTGGGGAGCGACTGGTCGTCGGATTTCGCGACGGCCTGGCGAGAGATGTTGGCCGAGATCGACCGCTACGCCGCCGCAGTGCCGCGCACGGACGTGGTTTCGCCGGCCTTCGACAGCATCAAGGCGCAGATGCAGGAGCGCTACGGCGCGGGCGGGCAGTCCGCGACCACCTGATCGCGCCGTAAACGCCGGGGCTGGCGGCAGGCGTTGGCCTTGTTCCGCCTAGGCCAAAAATCCCGCTTCCGCGAAGTCCAGCATCCGCTGCAGCAGGCTGTCCACGTCGCCCTCGCGGGTCGCCCCGTCGGAGAGCATGTGCAGGCGGTCGAACTCGATGAAGCGGTTGTTGTGCACCATGCCCAGGGCGAAGTGCAGCCGCCAGTAGACCACTTCCGGCGCCAGGTCCGGCCGGGCGGCGGTCAGGGCGTCGGCGAAGCGGATGAGGTGGGAGACGTCGTGGGCGATGGCCTCGCGCATCTCCGGCGTGCCCTCGCTGCGCGAGCGGATGATGAACTGGGCGGAGATGGCGCGCGGGTTCTCCGGCGCCCCCCAGCGCAGCGGCGGGGCGAATAGCGCCTCCAGGATCTCGCGCACCGGCGGGCGGCCGGCGTGGCGGTCGTTGGCCTCGTGCAGCATCCGCGCGCGCTCGCGGTTCAGCTCGGCCGTGCGGCGCTTGAAGATCTCGAAGAGCAGGTTGTCCTTCGAGCCGAAGTGGTAGTTCACCGAGGCGAGGTTCACCCCCGCCGCGGCGGTGATGTCGCGCACCGAGACGCTGCCGAAGCCGTGCAGGGCGAAGAGCCGTTCGGCCGTGGCCAGGACGGCCGCCTTGGTGGCGGCTTCCTCCTCGCGGATTTCGTCGGATGTGGCGGGTTCGGTCACGCGGGAATCTCTGGCGTCCGAACGAGCGTATGACAGTCCCGTTACGGCGCCAAACCCAAGAACTTGAGAATGATCTGTGCGAGGACGATGGCCGCGGCGCTGCCTATCATGGTGTAGGCCACGAAGAGCTTCAGGCGCCCCTCGAGTTTCTCCAATTCGCCCTTGAGGTAGTCCTTGGTGACCAGATCTTCCAAAGGGGCGGATTGTTGAATGACGCCTACGATCGCATCGGCGCGCGCTTCGTCGAAGCCTGCGCTCTTGAGCGCCTTCGCCGCCGCCAACGTGTCGAAGGCCATCGTTATAGCGCCACTATAACGCGCAATTTGCGCGGGTGTATCCCTATCGCGCGAGTTCTCGCATCGCCTTGTCGAGCCCTTCCAGGGTCAGCGGGTACATGCGGTCGTTGACCAGCTGCTTCATCACCTCGATCGAGGGGGTGTAGTCCCAGTGCCGCTCGGCGGTGGGGTTCAGCCAGATGACGCTGTCGAAGATGGTTGTCACCCGGTCGACCCAGATGGCGCCGGCCTCCTCGTTCCAGTGCTCCACCGAGCCGCCCGGATAGGTGATCTCGTAGGGGCTCATGGTGGCGTCGCCGACGAAGATGATCTTGTAGTCGCTGGAGTACTTGTGGAGCACGTCCCAGGTGTTCAGCTTCTCGGTGTGCCGGCGGCGGTTGTCCTTCCACACGCTCTCGTAGAGGCAGTTGTGGAAGTAGTAGAACTCCATGTTCTTGAACTCGGAGCGCGCCGCAGAGAACAGCTCCTCGCAGACCTTGATGTGGCTGTCCATCGAGCCGCCGATGTCGAGGAAGAGCAGGACGCTGATCTTGTTGCGCTTCTCGGGGCGCATGTTGATGTCGAGATAGCCTTTTTCGGCCGGGCCCTTGATGGTCTGGTCCATGTCGAGCTCTTCGGCCGCGCCGTCGCGCACCCAGCGGCGCAGCCTGCGCAGCGCCACCTTGATGTTCCGCGTGCCGAGCTCGACCGAGTCGTCGAGGTTCTTGTATTCGCGCTTGTCCCAGACCTTGATCGCCTTGCCGTGGCGGCCCTTGTCCTGGCCGATGCGAATGCCCTCGGGGTGATAGCCGCCGGCGCCGAAGGGGGAATTGCCGTTCGGCTGGTTGCCGCGGCCCTGGCCCTTGCCGTCCTCGTCGCCCTTGCCTTCCTTGGCCTCCTGGATGCGGCGCTGCAGCTCTTCCATCAGCTTGTCGAAGCCGCCCATCGCCTCGATCTGCGCCTTCTCCTCCTCGGTCAGGAACTTGTCGGAGATGCGCTTCAGCCACTCGGCCGGGATGTCGGCCGTGCCGATGCCCTCGACCTTCTCCAGCCCCTTGAAGACGTGGCCGAACACCTGGTCGAACTTGTCGATGTTCTTCTCGTCCTTCACCAGGGCGGCGCGGGAGAGGTAGTAGAAGTCGTCCACCGAGCGGTCGATGACGCTCTTGTCGAGCGCCTCCATCAGCATCAGGTACTCCTTCAGCGTGACGGGGACCTTGGCTTCGCGCAGCTCGGTGAAAAAGCGCATGAACATGGATTTGGCCTATCGGCGAACAATCGTTTGATCGCCGAGAGTGGGGCCTTGGACCGCCCCTGTCCAGAGGCGGGGGCGTTCGCGCGCGCCGATCAATCCCTGCCGCTGATCACACCCGTCATCGCCGGGCGTGTTCCGGCGACCCATGAACGCGGGCGTATTGGACTATCCTGCGAGGTCGACGCCCATAGGCCCGACGAGCAAGTCCGCGGGCGGGCGGGAACAGGGGCGAGCGACGGCGGCCTTCGCCGGTCCCATCCAGCCGCAAATGGCGTCAGCTCACCATCGCCTTCAGCTTGCGCCACACGGTCATGCGCGAGACGCCCAGCCGGCGGGCGATCTCGACAGGCCCGATCCCCTGGGCGTGCAGCGCCAGGATATCCTCCGTGCGCGCCGGGCCCCGGCGGCGCGGGCTGGCCGGTTCGGAGGCCGAGAGCGCCTGCAGCACGGCGCGCAGCACCTCGCCTGCCGGTCCCTCGGTCGAGAAGCCGGGCTCGAGCACGGTCAGGCTGGCGCCTCTGGCCTCGAGCTTGTCGATCACCGACAGCATGGCGCCGGGGCCGGCGCCCAGGTGCTCGATGGCGCCCACCACCAGTTCGTCGTCGCTGCCGATGAACTCGAGGATCGCCTCCAGCATGGGCGCGTCGCCGATCGCGGCGGAGTCTTCGACCCGCACCACGTCGCAGCCCTCTTCTTTCAGGCGCGATGAGTAGTCACCGGACAGATCATCCTGGATTTTGATGTATCCTATCCGCAACATCCCCATCCTCGCCCAATCCCGACCAACTACGGTCAAGTCAAGCGTCTCAAACGTCTCGGTCCCCGTCAAAGGCCCGAACGATTAATTCGCGGAAAGGTGCGGTGTCACACAGGGACTTTTCGCCTGCGAAACATGAATTCTTTGTCATATACCGAACCTACTTGGAACAGGTAGGTATCAACACACTCGAACCCGTATCTCTGATACAGGCGCTGGGCGCCGTAGTTCTCCGACCAGACGCTGAGCCAGATGTCGCCGAGCCCGGCCGATTCCAGCCAGGCGAGCGCCGTTTCCAGAAGTCGCCGACCGGTCCCCAGCCCCTGCTGGCCCGCGTCGACATACAACCGCTTCAACTCGCCCGAGCCCGGCCCGACCTCCGCATGGGGCAGGTCGGATGGCCCGACCGCCGCGTAGCCGACCACCTCGCCGTCCCGCTCGGCGATCCAGGCGGCCTTTTTAGGGTGGGCCAGGTCCGTGGCGGCGCGTTCGCGCGAATGGTGCTCGGCCAGGAAGGCGGCCAGGTCGGCGGGCGGGTACATGTGGCCGAAGGTCTCGGTGAAGGTCTCGCGGCCGATCCGCGCCAGCGCCTCGGCGTCGGCGGGCCCGGCTCGGCGTATCGCGGGTTGCGGGATGGTCATGCTAGGGTCGTATCCGAAAGCCGATGTCCGTCCTCCTCTACACGCACGCCGACATGCTCGACCACCGGCCGGGCGAGGGCCACGCCGAGCGGCCCGAGCGGCTGACGGCGGTGCTCGACGCCCTGCAGGACGACGCCACGCTGGACCTGGAGGCGCGCGAGGCGCCGCTGGTCGAGGAAGCGGACCTGGCGCGGGTGCATCCCGAACTCTTCATCAATGGCGTTCGCCAGGCGGCGCCCACCGAGGGTCTGCGGGCGCTCGACCCCGACACCTTCCTTTCCGCCGGCAGCTGGATCGCCGCGCGCCGGGCGGCCGGGGCGACGGTGGCCGCCGTCCGCGCGGTGGCGGCGGGCCAGGCCGAGCGCGCCTTCTGCGCCGTGCGCCCGCCGGGGCACCATGCGGAGCCCGACCAGGCGATGGGCTTTTGCGTCTTCTCCAACGTCGCGGTGGCCGCGCGGGCGGCGCAGGCGGCGGGCTTGAAGCGGGTAGCGGTGGTCGACTTCGACGTGCACCACGGCAACGGCACCCAAGCGGCGTTCGAGGCGGACGCGAACCTGTTCTTCGGTTCGATCCACCAGTGGCCGCTCTATCCGGGCACCGGCCATCCGAGCGAGACCGGCGTCGGCAACATCGTCAACGAGGTCGTCCCACCGGGCGCGGCGCGGGAGGCGTGGCGTCAGCGGTTCGGGCGAATCGCCGCGGCGGCCGACGCCTTCGCTCCGGACCTGCTGATCGTCTCCGCCGGGTTCGACGCCCACGCCCGCGACCCGCTGGCCGGCCAGAACCTGGAGGCGCAGGATTTCGCCTGGGCCACGCGGGCGCTGATGGAGGTGGCGCGCGGCCGGGCCAAGGGGCGGGTTGTCTCGTCGCTGGAGGGCGGCTACGACCTAGCCGCCTTGGGCCGCTCGGCGGCCGCGCATGTAGGGGCCCTGCAGGATGGGTGATGAGGGCGCGGGTGCGTTTCGCCCCGCAGCGTCGGCCTGGCCTTGAACGCCGAACCGCGAAACCTTCCTGTCCGGCCCGGCGTCATCACCCTGGCGCGGCACGGCGAGCCGTCGCTGTCGCGCCGCGTGCGGCTGTCGGCGCAGCAGTATCGCGAGTTCTGGACCAGCTACGAGGCGCTGGGCATCCGCCCCGGCCAGACGCCGCCTGCCGACCTGGTTGCGACGGCCGGCCGCTCGCAGGTGGTGCTGTGCTCCAGCCGTCTGCGGGCGATCGAAAGCGCCGGCCTCCTCACCCGGGACCGCGATTTCGAGCGCGACGCCATGTTCATCGAGGCGCCGCTGCCGCCGCCGCAATGGCCGGCCTGGATTCGGCTGACGCCGCCGACCTGGGGGTTCCTGGCGCGGCTGTGGTGGCTGTGGTTCGACCACCACGAGGGTCAGGAGACCGCCCGCGAGGCCCACCGCCGGGCCGAGGCCGCCGCCGCCCGGCTGACCGTGCTGGCCGACAGCGGCCAGGATGTGCTGCTGGTCGCCCACGGCTGGTTCAACCACATGCTCGGCAAGGCCCTGCGCCGCGCGGGCTGGCGGCGGACCGGCGGGCGAGGGTTCAAGTACTGGTCGATGCGCCGTTACGAGCGCGATCCTGGTTCCCCTCCCCCTTGAGGGGAGGGGTTAGGGGTGGGGGTGTAGGCCTGTGACTTTCCTGGAAAGGCTCAAGGCGGGGCTTGGCCGGAGAATCCT
>JADZBR010000276.1 GCA_020852035.1 Caulobacteraceae bacterium | reverse complement strand
CTCGGCAGGCGCATGGCGCGCGCCCGACCTTAGGGGTCGAGGCGGTAGCCCGCCCCGCGGACGGTCTGCAGCATCGCTCGGTCGAAGCCCTTGTCGATCTTCGAGCGAAGCCGCGAGATGTGGACGTCGATGACGTTGGTCTGGGGGTCGAAGTGGTACTCCCAGACCTTCTCGAGCAGCATGGTGCGGGTCACCGACTGGCCGGCGTGGCGCATCATGAATTCCAGCAGCTGGAACTCGCGCGGCTGCAGGTCGATCTCCTTGCCCTGGCGGTGCACGGTGCGGCCGATCAGGTCCATCTCCAGGTCGCCCACCCGCAACAGGGTGGCCACCGAGCCGGTCTCGCGCCGCCGGGCCAGGGCCTCGACCCGGGCGATCAGCTCGGCGAAGGCGTAGGGCTTGACCAGATAGTCGTCGCCGCCGGCCTGCAGCCCGGTCACCCGGTCGCCGACCTCGCCGAGCGCGGAGAGGAACAGCACCGGGGTGTTGTCGCCCTCGCGCCGCAGGGTCTCGACCACCTGCACGCCGTCCATCTTCGGCATCATGCGGTCGACGATCAGCACATCGTACTCGCCGGCCTGGGCGCTCTTCAGGCCCGCCTCGCCGTCGGCGGCGTGGGCGGCCTCGTGGCCAGCCTCGGTGAGGCCGCGCTGCATGGCCTCCGCCGCCTCGACGTCGTCCTCGATGATCAGGATTCGCATGTCGGCCCCCGGCTGGATGTAACCAGTCTAGCCTGTGACATTCAGCGGCAGGAAGCCCGTGCGCCCGCCGCGGTTGAAGCTGAACAGCACGCTCGGCCGCCCGGCCCGCTTGGCCGCATCGACCGCGGCCGAGATGTCCGCGGCGCTGGTCACCGCCCGGTCGCCGGCGCGCTGGATCACATCGCCCCGGCGCAGGCCCTTGGAGGCCGCGTCGGAGGAGGCGTCGACGCTCTCGATCACCACCCCGCGAATGCTGGAATCCAGCCCGTGACGACGCCGCGCGGCGTCGTCGATCGGAGCCACCGCCATGCCGAGCACGGCCGGCGCGGTCTGCGGCGTCGCCGGAGTCGACCGGCGGCCCGGAGTGTTGTCGTTGGCGGCCAGCTGTTCGGCCGAGGGGCGGGTGCCGGAGCGGATCTCGATCTGCTGGTGCTTGCCGCCGCGGATCACCTCGAGGCGGATCGCCTCGCCCGGCCGGGCGCGCGCCACCTGGCGGGTGAGCTCGGTCGAGGTCTTGATGTCGCGGCCGTTGATCGAGGTGACGACGTCGCCCGGCTGCAGCCCGGCCTTGGCCGACGGCCCGCCGGTCACTGTCTCGGTGACGATGGCGCCGCGCTGGTCGCCCAGCCCCTGCGCCTCGGCCATCTCCTCGGTGTAGTTCTGGATGGTGGCGCCGATGTAGCCGCGCTCCACCTTGCCGTCGCGGATCAGCTGCTTGACGGTGGCGTCGGCGACGCTGGCGGGGATGGCGAAGCCGATGCCCACCGAGCCGCCGGACGGCGAGAAGATCGCCGTGTTCACGCCGATCACGCGGACATAGGTGTCGAAGGTCGGGCCGCCGGAGTTGCCGCGGTTGATGGGGGCGTCGATCTGGATGTAGTCGACGAAGGTCTCGCCGATGTCGCGGCCGTAGGCCGAGACGATGCCGGCCGTGGCCGTGCCGCCCAGGCCGAAGGGGTTGCCGACGGTGATCACCCAGTCGCCGACGCGGGGCGTGGCGGCGTCCTCGAAGTTCACATAGGCGAAGTTGCGGCCCTGCACCTTCAGCACCGCGATGTCGGTGCCCTCGTCGCGGCCGACGACGGTGGCTTCGAGCTCGGTCTCGTCCTTCAGGATGACGGTGATCTTCTCGGCGTTCTCGACGACGTGGTTGTTGGTGACGATGTAGCCGTCGGCGCTGACGAAGAAGCCGGAGCCGGAGGAGCGCTGCTCGGGCAGGCGCGGCTGACCGTCGGGGGTCCGTCCGCCCTGGTCGCCGCCCTCGCCGGGCGAGCCGTCCTGGCCCTCGCCGTCCGGCTCGGCGCCGCGCGGCACGATGTTGAACGGCAGGCCCGGAATGCGCAGAACGCTCGGATTGGCCCGCGAGGTGACGTTGATCGACACCACCGCCGGGGAGACCTTCTCGAAGATGTCGGCGAAGGACACCGGCGCGCCGGGCGGCGGCGCGAAGATCGGAGCGGTCGACGCCTTGATCACCGAGGAGGGATTGATCTCGCCAGGCGCGCGCCCGTCGGGCAGTTGCCAGGCCGCGGCGGCCATCGCCGTCACCGTCAAACCGGCGCCGGCCACGGCGCCCAGGATGTAACCGGTCTTCTTGGAGGGCATCGATCGTCCTTGTGAGCTTCGGCCTTACTCTGCGCGCCGAAGCCTTGCATAGCTAGGTGCGTCGCACGGATGCGCAACGGTTCTCAAGTTACCTTTGAGTTAGTCCAAGGGACTTCTTGCGGCGGTTGTGCGGCCATGAGGTGTCATCAGGTTTCAGGCTCGGACAGACGGGCCAGGCGCGCGCGCTCCTCGTCGCTGAGCGCCTGCTCCGGCCGGCGGCGGCGCCAGAGCGCGTAGAGCCCGCCGCCGCCGACCAGCACCAGGGCGAAGGGCGCGAGCCACAACGGCAGGTTGGCCATGTCGCCGCTGGGCTTCAGCAGCACGAACTGGCCGTAACGCTGCACAAGGTAGTCGCGCACCTGGTCGTCCGAACGGCCGGCGGCGACCTGCTGGCGCACCAGCCGGCGCAGGTCGGCGGCGAGCTCGGCCTCCGAATCGTCGATCGACTCGTTCTGGCAGACCAGGCAGCGGACCTCCTGGAAGATCGCGCGGGCGCGCGCCTCCTGCGACGGGTCGGCCAGACGCTCGGCGGGGTCGGAGGCCGCGGCGAGGCAGAACACCGCCGCCAGCGCGGCCAGCATCGGCGCCCAGCCGAAACCTTCCCCCAGAATGGGGGAAGTGGCCTGAGAGGCCGGAGGCGGCGAAGGTCGATGGGGGAAGGAGGTGCTTCCTCTCAAACCTCCCCCATCGACCCTCGGCTTCGCCTTCGGGCCACTTCCCCCATGTCGGGGGAAGGCAAAAGGCCTCCTCACCGCGCCACTCCATAGGCCGGCGTGGCGCCGTCGCCGCGCCATTCGCCCTGGTCCTTCAGGGCGTCGGCGACGTTCTTGGGCATGTAGGTCTCATCGTGCTTGGCGAGCACGCGCCTGGCCTCGAAGACGCCGTCGGCGCGGAAGGCGCCGTCGGCGACGATCCCCTGCCCCTCTCGGAAGAGATCCGGCAGGTCGCCCTGGAAGCTCACCGGCGTGGTGGCGCTGCGGTCGGCGACCACGAAATCCACCCGCCCCCCGGCCAGCTTCTTCACCGAACCGGCCACGACCAGCCCGCCAAGCTGCACCGCGCGGCCGGGCGGCGGATTGGCGGCCTTCGCCTGGGAGGGGGTGTAGAAATAGGAGATCGCGTCCCGCATGCCCCACAGCGTCAGCCCGGCCGCCAGGGCCAGCACCGGCGCGATGGCCGCCAGCAGGATCAGCCGGCGACGCGCCCTGGGAGATTTCGGAAGCCACATGGCCGCGCATTTAACGCAAGGACGGCGGCGGCTCCAGCGCGTGGGGCATCAGGCCGCGGCGGCCATGCGACGGCGCACCAGTTCGCCCGCCTTGTCGTCCCGCGCCAGGGTGTAGAAGTCGGCGGCGACCGCCAGATAGGCGCGCGCCAGGTCGGTGGTCCCCGCCTCGCCCTCCCGCAAGCGCTCGAGCACGTCCTCCACATAGGTGTCGAGGCGCTGCTCCAGCCGCTCCAGGGCCTTCAGGCGCGCCGATGCGAAGCCTCCGGCCGCCGCGCAGCCCTGTGTCTCGTGGGCGAAGGTCAGCAGGGCCAGCGCGCCGCCGACCTGAACCTCGTCGGGCTCGTGCAGCAGCAGGGGCTCGGCCTTGCGCAGCCGCGACCCGCGCGGCGACTGGCACGGCAGGGCGGCGGCGACGGCCTCGTCGATCTCCTTCAGGCGCGCCTCGGCGACATCGGCCAGCGAGCGCTTCAGCTTGGCCACCCGCCGCCCCCAGGGACCGTCGCGCGCCAGTTCGATGGCCTGCTCGACCTCGGTCAGCCACAGCACGGCCTGGGCGGCGGCGAGGCCCGCGGCCTTGCCGGCTCCCGGGCCGCCGGATGCGCGCAGGGCGGCGACCTTGGCGGCCTCGGCCTCGATGGCGGCCAGCACCCGCTCGCCGAAATCAGCGAACTCGGAGGCGGCGAAATAGGTGTCGCCGGGATGGTCCATCACCGCCGAGATCACCCGCAGGATGCGCCACGGCTCGGCCAGCTGGGCGGCCAGCATCTCGAAGAGGCGCGGTCCGGCGTCGTCGGCCACGGCGGCCGCGTCGCGGCACAAGAGGCGCGCGACGGCGATGCGCTCGCCGTCCATGTAGCTGATCCAGCGCGGCAGCTGCGCCATCGCCTTGCGCGCCAGGGGGACCAGCGCCAGGCAGGCGGCCAGTTCCGCCGCCCCGCCGGGGCGCGCCTGGTTGCAGGCCGCCGCCGCGGCGACGAATTCCGGATGATAGGCGACGCGAAGCTCCTGCCCGGCCAGTCGCGCCGGCGCGTCGACGAGCCCGCTGTCGACCTCGTCGGGATCGATCAGGGCCGCGTCGGCCCGCGCCAGCACCTCGGGCGCGATGCGCTTCAACCCAAGCCAGATATGCCCAAGGGCGGCCGGGGGGAACCGCAGCCAGGCGTCGCCGCGCCCGTCGGCCTGGCAGAGCGCCGCCACCGGGCCGAGGAAGGCGTTGCGGCGCGCACGGTCGGCGGCCTCCAGGCGCACCATGTCGTAGACCGGCGTCAGGGCGTCGGCGCCGCCGTTGGCCAGCGCCGCCTCCAGGCCCTGGACCACACGATCCGGCGCGCGGGCGACCAGGCCGCGGACCAGCTCGAGCTTGTCGGATTGCAAGGCGGGCATCGGGATGCTCTGCGGCCAAGGCCGGAGGGACCGACGTTACTTGACGGAAGTTAACCCATCCCCAAGCCGTCAGCGCGCCGCCCGCGGCAGGTCGATGCTCACCAGCAGGCCGCCGAGCGGCGCCTGGCCGAGCGTCACCGCGCCGCCATAGGCGCGGGCCAGTTCGTCGATGATCGACAGGCCCAGGCCCGAGCCCGGTTCGCTTTCGTCCAGCCGCGCGCCGCGGCGCAGCACCAGGTCCCAGCGCGCCGGCGGCAGGCCCTCGCCGTCGTCCTCGATCCTGAGGGTGAAGCGGTTGGACGCTGTGGGTTCGGCGACGGCGCGGACCCGCCGGTCGCCATACTTGCAGGCGTTCTCCAGCGCGTTGCCGGCGATCTCCAGCAGGTCCTGCCGCTCGCCGAGGAAGAACAGGTCCTCGTCGGCGCGCCAGTCGATCTCCACGCCGCGGTCCATGAAGACGCGCTCCAGGGTGCGGGCCAGTTCGTCCAGCACACTGGCGACGGAGGTGCGCTCGCCCTGCCCCTGGCTGCGGGCGGCGGCGCGGGCGCGGCGCAGGTGGTGATCGACCTGGTCGCGCATCACCTGCGCCTGACGGGCGACCACCTCGGCCAGCGCGCCCGGCTGCTGCTCGGCCTCGGTCATCATCACGCTGATCGGCGTCTTCAGCGCGTGGGCGAGGTTGCCGACGTGGGTGCGCTGGCGCTCGACCACATCCTGGTTGTGCGCCACCAGGGCGTTCAGCTCGTCCGCCAGCGGCGTGAGCTCGACGGGATAGCGTCCGCCCAGGCGTTGCTTCTTGCCGTTGCGAACCTCGGCGATCTCGCGCCGCAGGGCGTAGAGCGGCTGCAGGCCGAAGCGCACCTGGATGAACACCGCCGCGATCATCCCGACGCCCAGCAGCGCCATCGCCAGGGTGGCGACAATGGCCAGGTTGCGGGCGTCCTCGTCGACGGCCGCGCGGTCCTCGGCGACCAGGAAGATCACCGGGATCCAGGGGTTGCCGAGCCGAACCTGGATGGCGGCCGCCCGCAGGTTCTGATCGAGCGGACCTTCGATGTCGTAGTAGAGCGGCTGGCCGGCCTGGGCCCCCACGGCGCGCACGCCGCCGGGCGGCAGGGCCAGGGTCGGGGCGTCGCCCAGCGACTGCGAGCGGGCCACCTCGACGATGCCGCCGCCCATGATCGGCTCGCCCACCACCCAGTAGCGGCCGGAGAAGCCACGCAGGGCGCGGGTGTCTGTGCTGGTCGGCGGCACCAGCTGCCCTTGCGCGTTCACCTGGACGCCGGCGACCAGGTTGTCGAGCTGTTCGGAAAGCGTGCGGTCGAAGCGGCCCAGCACGGTGCGCTGCACGAAGTAGGAGACCCCCGCCCCCGCCGCGATGATGACGATCAGGCTCCAGCCGGCGGCCAGCACCGCCAGCCGGGTGGCCAGCGAATAGTGGCGAAGGCCGCCGAGCTTCACGTGTCGGCCGTCTCGCCCTCGGGCGCGATCAGGCGGTAGCCGAGGCCGCGCATGGTCTCGATGCGGTCTGCGCCGATCTTCTTGCGCAGGCGCCCGACGAACACCTCGATGGTGTTGGAATCGCGGTCGAAGTCCTGGTCGTAGAGGTGCTCGACCAGCTCCGTGCGGCTGATCACCCGGTCCTGGTGCATCATCAGATAGTGCAGCAGGCGGTATTCCAGCGAGGTGAGCCGCAGGGGCTCGCCGTTGACGCTAGCGCGGGCGGCGCGCGGGTCGAGGCGCAGGCCGCCGCAGGTGAGCGTCGCCGCCGCATGGCCGGCCGAGCGGCGCAGCAGGGCGCGCAGGCGGGCCAGCAGCTCTTCGGTGTGGAACGGCTTGGTCAGGTAGTCGTCGGCCCCGGCGTCGAAGCCGGCGACCTTCTCGCTCCAGGCGCCTCTGGCGGTCAGGATCAGCACCGGCGTGGCGATGTTCGCCCGCCGCCAGCGCTCCAGCACCGAAACCCCGTCCACCTTCGGCAGGCCGAGATCGAGGACCACGGCGTCATAGGGCTCGGTCTCGCCGAGGAACTGGGCCTCCTCGCCGTCAGGGGCGTGATCGACCGCATAGCCGGCGTCGGCCAGGGCCGACTTCAGCTGGCGGCTCAGGTCCTTGTCGTCCTCGACCAGGAGAATGCGCATCCTACCTCCCCGAAAGGATCGCGCCGGAGCCGGCGTCGATGATGAAGTCCACCACCCGGCCGTCGGCGGTCATCAGCCGGACCCGATAGTTGGCGCCCGCCATGCCGGCGTCCAGCACCCGGCCGGGCACGCGCGCCCGAGCGATGTTGATGGCCTGCGACATGGAGATGGTCTGGCCCTGCCGCTCGAAGCCGCCGCGGCGCGGACCGTCGCGGTCGCCGCCCCGTCCCCGGCTCTGGGCGTCAGAGGTTTCGCCGCGCTGCCAGCGCGGCTGCGCGTCGACGGCCGCCGGAAGGGCGGCGCCGATCAGGGCGGCGGCGATGAGGGCTGCGTACTTCATGCGCCATCTCTAGGCGTGGCGGACTGAACCGAGGCTGAATGGCGGGTTTATGCAGGGGTTGTGACAGGGTGTCACCTCCGCGCCGAGGCTGGCGCTCTCCGCGCGCCTCTGCCTAGATGGCCGGCAACGACAAGAATCGTTCGGGGGAACAGCGTCATGTCGGCGATCGACGCGGGGAACGCAGCGCGCAAGCCGCTGTTTTCCGAGAGCTACAAGACCACCGTCCTGTGGCTGCTGGTGCTGGCCTACACCTTCAACTTCATCGACCGCACGATCATCTCGACCATCGGTCAGGCGATCAAGGAAGACCTGAAGATCACCGACACCCAGCTGGGCCTTTTGGGCGGCCTGGCCTTCGCGCTGCTCTACACGACCCTTGGCATCCCCATCGCCCGGCTGGCCGAGCGCAGGAGCCGGGTGAACATCATCACCGTCGCCGTGGTCATCTGGTCCGGCTTCACCGCCGCCTGCGGCATGGCGCACAGCTTCCTTCAGCTGCTGCTGCTGCGGGTCGGCGTCGGCGTCGGCGAGGCGGGGCTGTCGCCGCCGGCCCATTCGCTGATCTCCGACTACTACGAGCCCAAAAAGCGGGCCTCGGCCCTGTCGATCTACTCCATCGGCATTCCGCTCGGCAGCATGTTCGGCGCCGTCGCCGGCGGCTGGATCGCGCAGAATCTCGACTGGCGCGCGGCCTTCGTCATCGTCGGCCTTCCGGGCCTCCTGGTGGCGCTGCTGATCAAGCTGTTCGTCAAGGAGCCGCCGCGCGGCCACTCCGACCGCGAACTGGCCGGCCCGCTGCCCGACGTGGAGGGCGAGGAAGTCGCCCCCGCCCTGGCCGCGCCGCCGCCGGTCTGGGAGGTCGCCAAGCGCATCTTCGGCAAGTGGAGCTTCTTCCACATGGTGGCCGGCATCACCCTGGCCTCCTTCGCCGGCTATGGCACCGGCCAGTTCGCCCAGCCCTACTTCATCCGCAACTTCGGCCTCAACTACGCCGAGGTGGGGATGATCTTCGGGATCATCGGCGGGGTTTCGGCCGGCGCCGGCACCCTGGTCGGCGGCTTCCTGACCGACTGGGCCGGCAAGCGCAGCACCCGCTGGTACGCCCTGGTGCCGGCCATCGGCCTGATCGTCGCCTGCCCGCTCTACATAATCTGCTACACCCGCGACAGCTGGCAGCTGGCGGCGGCCCTGCTGCTGATCCCCGGCGTCTTCCACTACACCTACCTTGGCCCGACCTTCGGCGTGATCCAGAACGCCGTCAGCCTGCGGATGCGCGCGACGGCGACGGCGCTGCTGTTCTTCGTGCTGAACCTGATCGCCCTGGGCTTCGGCCCGCCGTTCTGCGGCTGGTGCATCGACATGATCACCACCCACCTCTTCGCCGCCAGCAACATGGGCGACTTCATCACCGCCTGCCCGGGCGGGGTGGCGCCGAAGGGCGCGAGCGCGGCCCTGACCGAAGCCTGCCACGCCGCCTCGGCGCAGGGCACCCGCGAGGGGCTGGTGTGGAACCTGCTGATCTACGCCTGGGCCGGCGTGCACTACCTGCTGGCCGCCATCAGCCTGCCCAAGGACCTGGAAGAAGCTCAAGCGAAGGTCGCGGCGGAGGCTTAAGCTAATCCTCCCCCGCTTCGCGGTCCCCCTCCCCCATTCCGCTGCGCTGCATGGGGGAGGATTTCGGCCCGAGCCTTGACTCCCCGCCCAGGCCCGCCCATCCCGCGCGCATGATCCCGCGCTACGCCCGACCCGAAGCGGCCGACATCTGGTCGCCGCAGACCCGCTTCCGCATCATGTTCGAGATCGAGGCCCACGCCGCCGACGCGATGGCCGAACTCGGTGTGATCCCCAAGCGCGCGGCCGAGGTGATCTGGGAAAAGGGCAAGGACGCCATCTGGAACGCCGAGCGCATCGACGAGATCGAGCGCGAGGTGAAGCACGACGTCATCGCCTTCCTCACCCACGTGACCGAGATCGTCGGCCCCGAGGCGCGGTTCCTGCACCAGGGCATGACCTCGTCCGACGTCAACGACACGGCCCTGGCGGTGCAGCTTTCGCGGGCCACCGACCTGCTGATCGAGGATGTCGACCTGGTGCTGGCGGCGCTCAAGAAGCGCGCCTACGAGCACAAGCTGACCCCCACCGTCGGCCGCAGCCACGCCATCCACGCCGAGCCGACCACCTTCGGCCTGAAGCTCGCCGGCCACTACGCCGAGTTCCAGCGCGCCAAGGAACGGCTGGCGATGGCCCGCTTCGAGGTCGCCACCTGCGCCATCTCGGGCGCGGTCGGCACCTTCGCCAACGTCGACCCGCGCGTGGAACAGCATGTCGCCGACAAGCTGGGCCTCGCCGTCGAGCCGGTCTCCACCCAGGTGATCCCGCGCGACCGGCACGCGGCCTACTTCGCGGCGCTGGGCGTGGTGGCCAGCTCCGTCGAGCGGTTGGCCGTCGAGATCCGCCACCTGCAACGCACCGAGGTGCTGGAGGCCGAGGAGTTCTTCGACAAGGGCCAGAAGGGCTCCTCGGCCATGCCGCACAAGAGGAACCCGATCCTCACCGAGAACCTGACCGGCCTCGCCCGCCTGGTCCGCTCGGCGGTGGTTCCGGCGATGGAGAACGTCGCCCTCTGGCACGAGCGCGACATCAGCCACTCATCGGTCGAGCGCGGCATCGCGCCGGACGCCACCGTGCATCTCGACTTCGCCCTGCGGCGGCTGGCCGGCGTGGTCGACCGGCTGCTGGTCTATCCGGAGAACATGCTGAAGAACCTCGACCGCCTCAGCGGCCTGGTTCACTCCCAGCGGGTGCTGCTGGCGCTGACCCAGAAGGGCGTCTCGCGCGAGGACGCCTATGCGGCGGTGCAGGGCGCGGCGATGAAGGTCTGGCGCGGCGAAGGCGCCTTTCTCGATTTCCTGACGGCCGACCCGGTGGTGCGCCCGAACCTCTCGGACGACGAGCTCGCCGAGCTCTTCGGCCTCGGCTACCACTTCAAGCACGTGGACACGATCTTCGCCCGGGTGTTCGGCGCCAATCCCTCTCCCTGAGGGAGAGGGAAATCCGCGCGAAGCGCGGGCGGGTGAGGGGTTCCGGCCTCTCCGGAGAGGGCGCAAGCCCTCATCCTCGCCGCGCCTTGCGGCGCGTCTATCCTTCTCCCGACCGGGAGAAGGAAGCTACCCCACCGTCACCCAGCCTTCGCGCGGCAGGCGCCAGTAGATGTTGTCCTCGCGCGCCAGCATCCGGTAGCCGACCATCTCGCGGCGGATCGTCGCCGAATCCCAATGGCGCTGCTGGAGGATGGCGTTGACCTCCTTCTCGGGATAGCGCCGTTCCTCCTCGAAGCCCTCCATCAGCCACTCCAGCACCATCCAGCGCTTCTTGCGACTGGCCGGCAGGTGCTTGAGCGTGCCGTCCTCGTTCAGGAAGTTGGCGATCACCCGGGCCGCGTCGGTCTCCGGCGGTTCGGCGAGCGCGCTCACCGCGCCGCGGTCCAGCAGGGCGCGGTTGAAGCCGGTCAGGGCCTCGGTCTCCAGCCGGTTCCAGTGGGTCACCCCGTCCACCCGCGTCTTCACCAGCCCGAGCGCCTTCAGCGCGGCCAGATGGTGCGAAACGGTGGGCTCTTTCAGATTCAGAAGCTGCGCCAGCTCCTGAACGCTGCGCTCGCGCTCGGCGATCAGGCCGACGATGCGCAGGCGGCTCTCATTGGCCATCGCCTTGAAGAAGGCGAGCAAAGTGTCGAGGTCGGTGTCGGTCACGGCCATCTCCTTCGATGACCGTCTAATTAGATGATTATATAATCAAACGCAAGCGGCGACCCTAGCTGCCGGCGCGCACCTGTTCGCGGGCCTGGGCGAGCAACTCGTCCATCTTGTTGCGGACCTCGCCCTCGGTGGTGGAGAGCCCGGCGCTCTTCAGGTCCTCGAAGACCTTGCGCAGCACGTCGTCGTCGCCCGGCAGCTCGAAGTCCGACTTGACCACCGCCTTGGCGTAGTCCTCGGCCGACTGGCCCTCCAGGCCCATCAGCTCGCCGGCCCACTGGCCGAGCAGGCGGTTGCGGCGGGCGTTGGCGCGGAACTCCTGGTCCTGATCCAGGGCGAACTTCTTTTCGAAACCCTTCTCGCGATCGTCGAACGTGCTCATGAATGTCCTGGGGTTTTCGAATAGGCGGCGTCACATATCGTGGCCGGACGCCCCCGGCAATTCGGAACGCGTGGCGCGCGAACAGTTTTACGTGGACCGCCGCGACAGTCGGAACCTTGGCGGCGATCGGCGGCGAAACCATGTCGACAAGCCGACCCCGGCGCGGCCGGCTGATTTGCGCGCAAGGCCCGGGGGCGCTAAATGCGGCCTTGAATGAACCTCTTCGCGGCCGAGTCGGCGCGGGGCGCCCTGCCTCACGCGGCTTGGCCGTTCCTCTTTGGGCGTATCCGCCAATGACCAACTCCCGCCGCAAGAAGATCTACGAGGGCAAGGCCAAGATCCTCTACGAAGGGCCCGAACCCGGCACCCTGATCCAGTACTTCAAGGACGACGCCACCGCCTTCAACGGCGAGAAGAAGGCGACGCTGGAGGGCAAGGGCGTCATCAACAACCGCATCAGCGAATATGTGATGACCAAGCTGGGCCAGATCGGCGTCCAGAACCACTTCATCCGTCGGCTGTCGCTGCGCGAACAGCTGATCCGCGAGGTGGAGATCATCCCGTTGGAGGTGATCTGCCGCAACGTCGCCGCCGGCTCGCTCTCCAAGCGGCTGGGGCTGGAGGAGGGCTCGCCCCTTCCCCGCTCGATCATCGAGTTCTGCCTGAAGGACGACAAGCTGAACGACCCCCTGGTGTCGGAAGAGCACATCACCGCCTTCAACTGGGCCTCGACCCAGGACATCGACGACATCATGGCCCTGACGCTCAGGGTCAACGACTTCCTCACCGGCCTCTTCCTGGGCATCAACATCACCCTGGTGGACTTCAAGATCGAGTTCGGCCGCATCTGGGAAAACGACTTCCCGCGCATCATCCTGGCCGACGAGATCAGCCCCGACAGCTGCCGCCTGTGGGACGCCACCACCAACGAGAAGCTGGACAAGGACCGCTTCCGCCGCGACCTCGGCAACGTCATCGAGAGCTACACTGAAGTCGCCCGCCGCCTGGGCGTGATGAACGAGATGCCCACCGTCATCCAGGGCGGCCTGCATTGAGGCCGCACTGGGCGGGCGCGGCGATGAATGGAGAGCCGATTTGAAGGTCGTGGTGCATGTGGTCCTGAAGCCCGGCGTGCTCGACGTGCAGGGCAAGGCGGTGGAAGCGGCCCTGCACGGCCTGGGCTGGCCCGGCGTCGCCGACGTGCGCGTGGGCCGCACCATCGAGTTCGACCTGCCCGCCGCCGACAAGGCCGCCGCCGAGGCGGAGGCCAGGGCGATGTGCGAGAAGCTGCTCGCCAATACCGTCATCGAGAGCTACCGCATCGACGCGGAGTGAAGGCCGGGAGCTCGCGATGGGCTGCTATCGCCTCTACGAGCCGATCAACGTCCTGAAGCCGGTCGCCGAGGACGTCTGGGTCGTCGACGGGCCGGAGATCCGCATGGACTACGCCCTGGGGCTGACGTTCGGCTTTCCTACCCGCGCCACGATCGTGCGCCTGCCGCAGGGCCTGTGGGTGCATTCGCCGACGCCCCTGACCCCGGAGCTTGGAGCCCAGGTCGACGCGCTTGGCCCGGCCCGCTGGCTGAGCGCGCCGAACACCATCCACTACTGGTGGGTGGCCGACTGGAAGGCGCGCTATCCCCAGGCCCGCGCCTACGCCGCGCCCGGCGTGCGGCGGCGCAGCCGCGAACGGTTCACGGCCTGGGACGAAGACCTGGGCGACGCCCCGCCGGCGGCCTGGGCCGGCCAGATCGACCAGGCGCTGGCCCCCGGCGGCCTGGTCAGCGAGGTGCTTTTTCACCACCGGCCTTCGCGCACGGCGATTCTCACCGACCTGATCGAGAACTTCCAGCCGGAGCGGACCACCTGCCTCGGATGGCGGCTCCTCACCCGCTGGGGCGGCTGCGCCGACCCCAACGGCTCGGCGCCCTACGACATGCGCCTGAACTATCTGTCGCGACGGGCCGAAGTGCGCGCCGCCGTCCGACGGATGCTGGACGCCTCGCCGCAGCGCGCGGTCCTGGCCCACGGCCGCTGGTATGAGGCGAACGCGGAGGCCGAACTGGCCCGCGCCTTCCGATGGGCGCTGCGGTGAGCGCCGCCTTCCACCTCGCCCAGGTGAACATCGCCCGGCTGGTCGCCCCGATGGACGACCCGCGCATCGCCGGCTTCCGAGAGGCGCTGGACCGCATCAACGCCCTGGGCGAGGCCCAGCCCGGCTTCGTCTGGCGCGCGACCGGCCCGGGTTTCGACGCCCTCGACGTTCCCGGTTTCGACGACCCGCTGATCCTGACCAACGCCAGCGTCTGGGAGGGCGTCGAGCACCTGGCCGCCTTCGCCTACCGCACCGAACACAGACTCTTCGTGCGCCGCGCCCGCGAGTGGTTCGAACCGCCCACGGGACCTCAGGTGGCGCTCTGGTGGGTTTACGCCGGCCACCGGCCCGACCTGGCCGAATGCGCCGCGCGGCTGGCGGCCCTGCGCGCCCAGGGGCCGACGCCGGAGGCGTTCGACTTCAAGACCCGCTTTCCGCCCCCGATGGCGCAGGCTTCGTGAGCAAGGTGGCGTCCGCGAGCAACGCGGACTAGATAGCGCGCCATGAAAGCCGCCGTCGTCGTCTTCCCCGGCTCCAACTGCGACCGCGATTGCAAGGTCGCCATCGAACGCTCCACCGGCGCCCAGGTGGAGATGGTCTGGCATGGGGACACCGCCTTGCCCCCCGGCCTCGACCTGATCGTCCTGCCGGGCGGCTTCTCCTACGGCGACTACCTGCGCTGCGGGGCGATGGCGGCGCTGTCGCCGATCATGGCCGAGGTGAAGGCGGCGGCCGAGCGCGGCGTCGCCACCGTCGGCATCTGCAACGGCTTCCAGGTGCTCTGCGAGGTCGGCCTCTTGCCCGGCGCGCTGCTGCGGAACGCGGGCCTGAAATACGTCTGCAAGGCCGTCGACCTCGACATCGTCAACGGCCAGACCCGCTTCACCGCCGCCTATGGGCAGCAGCGCCAGGCGCGCATGACCGTCGGCAACGGCGAAGGCAACTTCTTCGCCGACGAGGCCACGCTCGACCGGCTGGAGGGCGAGGGCCATGTGGTCTTCCGTTATCGCGACAACCCCAACGGCTCGGCCCGCGACATCGCCGGCATCGTCAACGGCCAGGGCAATGTGCTCGGCCTGATGCCCCACCCCGACCGCGCTGTCGAGGCCGAGCTGGGCTCGGCGGACGGGGCGATGCTGTTCCAGAGCGCGCTGGCCAGCGCATAAGCGAAAGGGCCGGCGCCTTCGCGACCGGCCCTTGCCTTCAGCCCCGGACCGCCTCTGGAGAGACGATCCGTAAACTGGAACCTAGCGGTTCTGTGGATTCTGATCGTCGCGGCCCTGGCCGGCCTGGCCCTGGCCCGGCTGCGGCTTGCGCTGCTGATCCTGGCGTTCGCGCTCCTGGCCCTGCTGTTGCTGCTGACCGGGCTGCTGGCGTTGCGGATCGTTCTGCTGCTGCTGCGGATTGCGGTCTTGGTCGTTCGCCATTCTCGTCTCCCGGTTTAGTGTGGCGGCGCCTGCCGGCGTCGCGGTTACGCAAGTCCAACCGGCGGGCGGAGTCGGTTGTTCCAATGAAATGAGGCGCCGATGCCGCAGATCACCGATCCGCCGCCGCAGGCCGTGCTGGACGACCTCGCCGCCCTGCAGCCGCTGCTCGCGGCCTTGCCGGCCAAGACGCCGGGCGACAACCTGCTCATCGCCACCTGGAACATCCGCGCCTTCGGCGACCTGACCAAGGCATGGGAGAGCCAGCCGGGGGACTCGCCGCGCCGCGATTTCCACGCCTGCGTGCTGATCGCCGAGATCCTGTCGCGCTTCGACGTGATCGCCGTGCAGGAGGTGAAGGCCAACCTGCGCGCCCTGCGCCATACGCTGAAGAAGATGGGCCCCGAGTGGGGGTTCGTGATGACCGACGTCACCGAAGGCGACCCCGGCAACGGCGAGCGGCTGGCCTTCATCTTCGACACCCGCCGGGTGCGGCTCTCGGGCCTGGCCTGCGAACTGGTGGTCCCGGAGGATCTGGACTCCCCCCTTTCCACTCCCGCCAACGCCTTCCAGCGCCAGTTCGTGCGCACACCCTACGCAGTGAGCTTCCTGGCCGGCGAGCAGACCTTCGTGCTCGTCACCCTGCACGTCATCTACGGCGACAAGGCCGCCGACCGGCTGGCCGAGCTGCGCGGCATCGCCAAGTGGCTGCGAAACTGGGCCGAGCGCACCGACGACTACGGCCAGAACCTGATCTGCATGGGCGATTTCAACATCGACCGTCAGGGCGACCCGACCTGGCAGGCGTTCACCTCCACGGGCCTGACCCCCGCGCCGGGCCTGGAGATCGTGCCGCGCACCCTGTTCTCCTCGCCCAGCGAGCCGCACCTGGAGAAGTTCTACGACCAGATCGCCTGGTTCCAGACGGTGAAGAACAAGCCCTATCTGTCGATGGACTTCCGCCGCGCCGGCGGCCTGAACTTCGTCGGCCAGGTGCTGCCGGGCCTGACCAAGACCGAGCTTTCCTGGCGCCTCTCGGATCACCTGCCGCTGTGGGTGGAGTTCGGACTTTAGCGAGCGGCCGGGCAGGGAAGGCGGCGACAGAGCTGTCGTATTCGGCTATCGCCTCCGCCCCCAGCCATCGCGAGGCGCCGCCTTGACGAGCCGCTTCTATCACCTCCTGGCCAACAACCTGGCGGCGTTCATCACGAACTTCACCGTCTGGTTCGCCCTGACCTTCTACGTCTACCTGGAGACCCGGTCGGTGTTCGCGACCGGCATGATCGCCGGCATCTACCTGGTGTTCACCGCCGCGTCCGGCTTCTGGTTCGGCAGCCTGGTCGATCATCACCGCAAGAAGCGGGTGATGCTGGGCTCCAGCGTCGCTTCGTTCGCCTTCTACGCCCTGGCCTACGGCGCCCACGAACTCGCGCCGGAAGGCGGGCTCGCGGACGTGTCGGGCGTCTGGCTTTGGCTGCTGGTGTTCCTCTGCATGCTGGGCCTCATCGCCGGCAACCTGCGCAGCATCGCCCTGCCTACCCTGGTGACCCTGCTGATCCCCGAGGACCGGCGCGACCGCGCCAACGGCCTGGTCGGCATGGTCACGGGAGTGGGCATGCTGACCACCTCGGTGATCAGCGGCTTCCTGGTGGCCTTCGGCGGCATGTTCCTGACCCTGCTGCTCGCGATGGCCGTCACGGTGGCGGTCTTCCTGCACCTCACCTTCACGCCGCTGGACGAGTCCCGCGGCCTTCCCGCCGGGGATGCGCCCGCCGAGCCCCGGCGCGTGGACATCCTCGGCACCCTGCGGGTGATCGCCGCCGTCCCGGGGCTCTTCGCGCTGATCTTCTTCGCCACCTTCAACAACTTCCTGGGCGGCGTCTTCATGGCGCTGATGGACGCCTATGGCCTGTCGCTGGTGTCGGTGCAGGTGTGGGGGCTGCTCTGGGGCCTGCTGTCCACCGGCTTCATCCTCGCCGGCGTGGTGATCGCCCGGACCGGCCTCGGCCGAAACCCCCTGCGGACGCTGATGATCGTCAACCTGATCGCCTGGGCCGTCTGCAGCGTCTTCACCATCCAGCCTTCGATCGTGCTGCTGACCGCGGGATGCTTCGTCTGGATGTTCGTCAGCCCCTACGCCGAGGCCGCCGAGCAGACCACCTTGCAGAAGGTCGTGCCTTTCGAGCGCCAGGGCCGGGTGTTCGGCTTCGCCCAGTCCATCGAGCAGGCCGCCTCCCCGCTCACGGCGTTCCTGATCGGCCCGCTGACGCAGTTCGTGGTCATCCCGCTGATGACCGACGGGGCGGGCGCGGCGCTGATCGGCGGCTGGTTCGGCACCGGCGACGCCCGCGGCATCGCCCTGGTGTTCACCGTCGCGGGCCTGGCGGGGTTCGTCGTCACGGTGCTGGCCTTCAACTCCCGCTACTACCGCCAGCTTTCGGCGGCCTACGCCGGCGAGGCCACGCGGGAGGGAGCCGACGCCAGGGCCGCCTAGGCCAGCCCGAACTCGCGCATGGCCGGCAGGAAATTGATGTTGTCGTGGTTGTCGCGGCAGAGCTTGAGCAGCGCGAAGCGTTGCAGCTCGCTGAGGGCGCTCCAGGCCCGGTCGGCCGGCGGGCTCACCCCCTTGGCGCGGGCGTAGGCGGCCACCGGCTCGGGCGTGCGGGCCGGCGAGGCGTAGAGCGCCGAGGGCGGCTCCGGCAGCGGCCGCGCGGCTTCGCCGGTCCGCGCGGCGATCAGGTCGACCAGCGCCTCGCGGAAGGCGGCGACCTCGGACGGCGCATCGCAGGCCGCATGCAGCAGGCGCTCGCGATCGGCGAAGGTGAAGCGGCTCCATTGGCGCAGGGTAAGCTTCACCCCGCAGCGGTCGAGCTTCAGCCGCACGGCCATCGGCACGCACCGCAGGCTGGCGACGAAATCGCTCTCGAACTCAAAGGTTTCCACGGTCATCTTGGGCTCTCCAATCAGGCGACCAGGGCGGTTCCAGCCGGCCGTTCGGCCGCTCGGACCGCTTCACCGACCAGGACCACCACCGGCCCGTCGAACGCCTCGGCGGCCAGCAACGCGGGCAGCGTGGCGAGAGTCCCGCGAACCGTGGCGGCGGCCGGATCGCCGGCGTTCTCCACAGCGAGCGCAGGGGTCGAGGGGCTGTGGCCCTCGGCGATCAGCCGGGCGCTGAAGGCGGCGATCTGGTCGCGGCCCATGTAGATCGCCAGTGTGGCGGCTGGGTCGGCGCGGAAGGTCTCGCGGGCGCGGCCGTTCTCGAGCGTGGCGGTGGCGAAGGTCACGCTGCGGGCTGCGCCCCGGTGGGTCAGCGGCACGCCGGCCTGGGCGGCGGCGGCGCAGGCGGCGGTGACGCCGGGGATCACCTCGGCGACGACGCCGTGGCCGCGCAGGAAATCCAGCTCCTCGCCCACCCGGCCGAAGATCGAGGGATCGCCGCCCTTCAACCGCACCACGTTCAGGCCCCGGCGGGTGAGCCGCAGCATCAGGCGGTGGATGGTGTGCTGATTCATGCTCGGCCGGCCGGCGCGCTTGCCGGTCTGGATCTTCAGGCAAGCGGCGGGGGCGAGCGCCAGCACCTCCTCATGCACAAGGGCGTCGTAGAGCAGCGCGCCGGCGCCCTCGATGGCCCGCATCGCGCGGACGGTGAGCAGGTCCGCGGGGCCTGGGCCGGCGCCCACGAGCTGGACACGGCCGAGGGGAGCTTCAGGCGGCATGGCGGACCTCCGGGGCGGGCGAAGCGGCGATGAGACGGGCGATCTCGGGGCGGCAGGAGCCGCAGCCCGATCCGGCGCGGGTGGCTTCGGCGACGGCGTCGAGGTCGCGGGCTCCGGCTGCAACAGCGCGGGCGATGGCGGCGGCGCGCACGCCCAGGCACGCGCAGACGATCGGCGAGGCGTCGAGCGGGCGGCCGGGCGCGCGGCCGATCAGCAGGGCGGTGCGGTCCTGCGCCGTCAGCTGTTCAGCCGCCAGCAGCTCGGCCAACCAGTCGCGGGGCGGCAGGGCGCCCTTTGTGGTCATGAAGATCACCCGGTCGAGACGCTCGCCGTCGAGGAAGGCTTCGCGCAGAGTCCCGGCGGCCGGGTCCTCGAAGCGCAACGGCTCACCGAGAGCTTTGCGGGTAAGCGCCTTGCGCAGGGCCTCGCGCTCCGCCGCGTCGCCGCGGCCGGCGAACTCATGCAGGTGCCCGCCGTGCTGCGGGATGCGCCGCCAGATGAGGTCGAGGCCCTTCGGCAGGGCCAGCGGCTCGCGGCCGAGGTGGAAGCCGCGCCAGGTCTCGCGATAGGGGCGCAGACGCGCGGGCGTGTGCTTGAACTCCGGCTGGCCGGAGCGGGCGTCGACCCTGGCGGCGACCAGGGGATTGGCGCGGCCGGAGGGAGCAAAGGCTTCCGTCCAGTGCATGGGCATGAAGACCGAGCCCGGCCGCTGGCGGTCGGTGAGGCGGGCGAGCGCGACCGCTTCGCCTTCCCGCGTCTGCACGCGGGTCAGCGCGCCCTCGGTGACGCCGATGGCTTCGGCGTCGACGGGGTGGACCTCGACGTAGGGCTCGGGCGCATGGCGGCAGAGGTCGGGGGCCAGGCCCGTCCGGGTCATGGTGTGCCAGTGGTCGCGCACCCGGCCGGTGTTGAGCGCCAGCGGCCAGACGACGTCGGTCGGCTGGGCGGGGCCTTCCGGGCGGACTGGGGCCATCCGGGCGCGGCCGTCCGGGGTCTGGAAGCGGCCGTCGGCGAAGAGGCGCGGCGTCCCCTCGCCGGCCGCAGCGACCGGCCACTGCACGGGCGCAAGGCCGTCGTATTCACCTAGGCTGAGGCCCACGAGGCCGGAGAGGTTGAGCAGCCGGTTCTCGTTCTCATAGGCCGTCATCCGCGCCCACTCGCGGAACACCTCGGCCGGCGAGCGCCAGGAGAAGGCGTCGCGAAAGCCCATCGCCCGGCCGACGCCGGCGACGATCCGCCAGTCGGCTCGCGCCTCGCCAGGCGAGGCCATCAGGGCGCGCTGGCGCGAGATGCGGCGCTCGGAGTTGGTCACCGTGCCGTCCTTTTCCCCCCAGGCCAGGGCCGGCAGCTTCACGTGCGCGAAGCGGGCGGTGTCGGTGTCGGCCATGCAGTCGGACACGACCACGAACGGGCAGGCCGCCAGGGCCGCACGCACCTTGCCGGCGTCCGGCAGGCTGACCGCCGGGTTGGTGGCCATGATCCAGAGCGCCTTGATCTGACCCGAGGCGACCTTCTCGAAGAGTTCCACCGCCTTCAGCCCCGGCTGGGCGGCCATGCGCGGCGAGCCCCAGAAGCGCTGCACGCGGGCGCGGCTCTCTGGGTCGAAGTCCATGTGGGCGGCGAGCGTGGTGGCCATGCCGCCGGTCTCGCGCCCGCCCATGGCGTTGGGCTGGCCGGTGATCGAGAAGGGGCAGGCGCCGGGCTTGCCGATGCGGCCGGTGGCGAGGTGCGCGTTGAGGATCGCCGAGCCCTTGGCCACCCCTTGAGCCGACTGGTTGGAACCCTGGGAGAAGAGGCTCACCGTGCGGGGCGTCGCGGCGAAGAGGTCGTAGAAGGCCGCAAGGTCGTCCAGCTCCAGCCCGCAGTCGGCGGCGACGGCGGCGGGCGACTGGTCGTCGGCGGCCAGCGCGGCCTCCACCTCGGCGAAGCCCGCGACATGGGCGGCGATATAGGCGCGGTCGACGGCGCCGCGGCGGATGAGGTCGGCGAGTAGGCCGTTCCACAGGCGCACGTCGGTCTGAGGCGCGAGGGCCAGGTGCAGGTCGGCGCCCTCGGCGGTGTCGGTGCGGCGCGGGTCGATGACCACCTGGCGCTGGCCGCGCGCCCTGGCGGCCTCCATGCGGCGGAAGAGCACCGGGTGGGTCCAGGCGGCGTTGTGGCCGGCGAAGACCACGAGGTCGGCGAGGTCCAGGTCCTCGTAGCAGCCGGGCGCCAGGTCGGCGCCGAAAGCCAGCTTGTGGGCCACCACCGCCGAGGCCATGCAGAGGCGCGAGTTGGTGTCGATGTTCCCCGAGCCGATGAAGCCCTTCATCAGCTTGTTGGCCGCGTAGTAGTCCTCGGTCAGCAGTTGGCCGGAGACGTAAAAGGCCACCGAGTCAGGGCCATGCCGGGCGATGGCCTCGGAGAAGCGGCGCGCGACCAGCGCCGTCGCCTCGTCCCAGGTCGCGCGGCGATCGCGGATCACCGGATGCAGCAGGCGGCCTTCCAGCCCGACGGTGGCGGCCAGCGCGCT
>JADZBR010000275.1 GCA_020852035.1 Caulobacteraceae bacterium | reverse complement strand
TCCCCGCGACCCGAGACGCGACGGTCGTGAGGATGCGCGATCGCGAGACGGGCGCCTCGGAGCCGGTGTTGACCAGCAGGAAGCAGCCGGTGCCGTAGGTGGCCTTCATCTGGCCGGGCTGGACGCACCCCTGCCCCATCAGCGCCGCCTGCTGGTCGCCGGCGACGCCGCGGATCGGGATGGCCTGGCCGAGGACGCCCGCGTCGGTCTCGCCGTAGTCGTCGGCGCAGTCCTTCACCTGCGGCATCAGGGCCAGCGGCACATTCAGCAGCTGCGCCATCTCCTCAGACCATTCCTGCCGCCGCAGGTCGAACAGCAGGGTGCGCGAGGCGTTGGTGGCGTCGGTCGCGTGCACGCGCCCGCCGGTGAGCTTCCAGATCACCCACGCATCCATGGTGCCGGCCAGCAGTTCGCCCTTCTCCGCCCGCGCCCGCGCGCCCGGCACGTTGTCCAGCAGCCAGGCGATCTTGGTCCCCGAGAAATAGGGGTCGAGCAGAAGGCCGGTGATCGCCGTCACCCGCGCCTCCACCCCGCGCCGGCGCAGATTGTCGCAGGCGTCCGCCGTGCGCCGGTCCTGCCAGACGATCGCCTTGTGGATCGGCTCGCCAGTCGCCTTGTCCCAGATCACCACCGTCTCGCGCTGGTTGGTGATCCCGATGGCGGCGACCTCGCCCCCGGCGCCGGCCAGCACCTCGCGCATCACCTCGACGGAGGCGGCGAAGATCTCGTCGGCGTCGTGCTCCACCCAGCCGTCGTCGGGGTAGTGCTGCTTCAGCGGCCGGCCGGCCTGGGCCAACGGCTTGCCGTCCAGGTCGAACAGGATCGCCCGCGTGCTGGTGGTGCCCTGGTCGAGCGCCAGGATCGTCTTCGCCATGCCTTGAGCCTCTCTCGCGGATGTCGCGCCGGGTTTAAGCATGCTTTCATGCGCGCCGGGCAATGTCCCCGCCCAAGCTCGCCCGCACGAGGTCCCCGTTTGAGCGCCGCCGCCATCGCCGAAAGCCTGGTGACCCTTGTGCGAAAACGGCCGCAACGCGAGCGTGACGGTCTGCTCGCCGCGCTTGGCGAGCTGGGCGCCACCGAGCCGGCCTTCGCCCGCGACAAGGTGCGCGCGACCCTTGAGCCGCTGTTCCTGGACCTCGTCACCCACGCCGAACTGGAGCTGCGCCGCCGCCTCGCCGAGCGCCTGGCCGGTTCGGCCTGGGCGCCGCCGGGGGTGATCCGCTTCCTCGCCGCCGACGACATCGAGGTCGCCCGGCCGGTGATCGCCGAGAGCCCGCTGCTACAGGACGCCGACCTCCTGAAGCTGCTCGCCGAGGCCAGCGCCGAGCACCGCATCGAGGTCGCCGGCCGCCACGGCCTGGCCGAGCCCGTCGCCGCGGCCATCATCGCCGCCGCCGAGCCGGCCGTGCTGACCGCACTGGCCGCCAACGTCAGCGCCGCGATCTCGGAGGCCGACATGGCCGCGCTGGTCGAGGCTTCGCGGCCGATCGTCGGCCTGCGCGCCCCGCTCAGCCGCCACCCGAAGCTCAGCGACTCGATGGCCCGGCGGCTCTATATCTGGGTCGGCGACCAGCTGCGGCAGGCCATCGCCGAGCGGTTCGAGGTCGATCCCGCCGAACTGGAGCGCCAGATCGAAGACGCCGTCGGCGAAGCGGTCGCCGTGCATCCGACGGTCGAGCTCATCGAGAGCGAGCGCAAGCTGGTCGAGAAGCTGGCCGCCGCACGACAGCTGCGCTCCGGCTATCTGCTGCGGGCCCTGCGCGAGGGGCGGCTGGTGCTGTTCGAGGCCGCGCTGGTCGAGCTCAGCGGGTTCTCCGCCGAGGCCATCAAGCAGGCGGGCGAAGCGCCAAGCCCGGACCTGCTGGCCCTCGCCTGCCTGGCGGTCGGCGTCGACCGCAGCGCCTTCCCGACGATCCTGGAGCTGGTCCGCGACCTGAACCAGGGCCGCCCCGGCGGCGGCGAGGACGGCGCGCGCACCGCCGCGGCCATCTTCGACGCCTACGCCCCACAGACCGCCAAGGCGACCTTCGCGCGCCTGGCCGGAGAGGTTTGACAAGACCTGCCCGCTCGGGCACTGTCCCGGCCATGTCCGCCGCCCCGCGCCTCGCCTTCCTCGCCAGCGACCGGCCCGAAGCCATCGAGGCGCGCGCGCGGCTGGCCGCGCGCTATGGCGACACGCCGCAGGGCGAGGCCGAGGTGCTGGTGGCCCTGGGCGGCGACGGCTTCATGCTGGAGACCCTCCACCGCACCATCGACAGCCGCCGGCCGATCTACGGCATGAACCGCGGTTCGGTGGGCTTCCTGATGAACGATTACGCCGAGGACGACCTGCCGGAACGCATCGCCGCGGCCGAGCAGGCGACCATCCACCCGCTCTCCATGCAGGCGCTGGATCACGAGGGCCGGCACTATGCGGCGCTGGCGATCAACGAGGTCTCGCTGCTGCGCCAGACGCGCCAGACCGCCAAGCTGGCGATCTCCATCGACGGCAAGGTGCGGATGCCCGAGCTCTCCTGCGACGGGGTGATGGTGGCCACGCCCGCCGGCTCGACGGCCTACAACCTCTCGGCCCACGGGCCGATCATCCCGATCGACGCCAAGGTGCTGGCCCTGACGCCGATCAGCGCCTTCCGCCCCCGCCGCTGGCGCGGCGCCCTGCTCTCCCACACCGCCAAGGTGCGCATCGAGGTGCTGGAGGCCGACAAGCGGCCGGTCAGCGCGGTGGCCGACAACTTCGAGGTCCGGCGGGTGGCGCGGGTGGACATCGTGGAGGACCGCTCGGTCGGCCTGACCATGCTGTTCGACGCCGAAAGGAGCCTTGAGGAGCGGGTGCTGGCGGAGCAGTTTTCCGTCTGATTTCCGCCTCATCCGTTGTTAACCCGCGCCCGCTTAACCTAACGGCGGTACGCAAGGGGAGTCGTGCGGTGAGCAACAATCCGGGGCAGGTCATCCAGGTGCCCAACACGCTGCGCCTCAAGGTCGGGGGCCGCTTCGGCTCGATCGACCCCAGCGCCATCGCCAAGGCCGAGGCGGCGCTGAAGAGCCTCGCCGGCAACTTCTCCCAGTGGCTGCAGGACGAGCTCGACAAGCTCGAGGCCGCCCGCCAGCGCATCCGCGCCGAGGGCGTGACGCCGGACACCGTCGAACAACTCTACTTCCGAGCCCACGACCTGAAGGGCCTGGGCGCCACCTACGAGTTTCCCCTGGTCACCCGCATCGCCGCCTCGCTCTGCAAGCTGATCGACAACACCGAGAAGCGCGCCGCCGCTCCGATGGTGCTGATCGACGCCCACATCGACGCCATCAAGGCCGCCGTCCGCGACGACATCAAGACCGATACCCACCCGGTCGGCCGGGTGCTCATCCAGGAACTGGAACGCCGCGTCGCCGAGCACGCGGCGGGGTAACCTCCCGGTTCCAATCGTTCCCTTGTTCCGATCATTCCCGCGAAAGCGGGAACCCAGGTGTTTTATCGGAGAGCGCCGGCGCTTCCAGCTGAACCTAAAAAGCCTGGGTCCCCGCTTCCGCGGGGATGAGAGGGAAAGTAGCAGCGCTCACATCACCGAAGACAGCGGCTCGGCCACCTCGCCGTAGCCGGCGTCGATCGGCAGCGTCAGCACACGGCCCTCCGGCCGCTCCTCGATCTGCGGGAGCACGGTGACCAGCGTCCGCGCCTCAGCCGCCGCCAGGGTCGCCGCGGCCGAGTCGCTTTCCGCCAGCAGTTGCAGGTTCATCCGCGTCGGGAAGATGATCTTGCGCTCGCCCGCCGCCGCCAGCCTCAGCGCCTCCTTCGGCGCGATCCATTCGGCGTCCACCGTCTCGCGCCCGTCGCAGACCGCCAGCTGGTCCGGCGGCGCGACGACGGCGTAGAACCAGGTGTCGAACCGCTTGGGGGTCAGCGGCGGGGTGATCCAGCGCGCGAAGACGGTCAGCTCGCCAAGATCGATCTCGACGTCCAGCTCGCGCACCACGTCGATGAACCGGCGCTCGCCGCGGTCGACCGCCAGGCGGGTGTCCAGGTGGCACGCCTCCTCCGGGATCGGCCCGCCGTCGCGCCGCCGGCCGACCAGCACGCCGGCCTCCTCGAACACCTCACGGATGGCGGCGATGCGCAGCGGGCGCTGGACCTCGTCCAGCGCCCCCCAGCCCAGGGCGTGTTCGGCCCAGGCCGGATCCTCGTCGCCCTCGTGCGACTTGCCGCCGGGGAACACCAGGGCGCCGGACGCGAAGTCGATCTGGTGGTGGCGGCGCACCATCAGCACCTCGAACTCTGGGGCGTCCCGCAGCAGCAGGATGGTGGCGGCCGGGCGGATGGGGATGTCGTTCATCCCGAAAGCTTGGCGGCCCGCCGCAAGCGCGGCAAGCGTGACCCTGCGTCAGCCGACCTTGGCCAGGCGCTTGGGCTGGCCGCGGCTGACGCGGTCCATCTTGTCGAGCAGGTAGTCGACGTCCTCGCGGCCGGGCAGCTGGCCCTGGGTCATGTAGCGCTGCAGCATCAGCTGCTGGAACCGCTCGGGCGAGGCGTCCACCGCCTCGCCTTCCAGGGCGTGGAAGGTGTCCACCGCCGCGCGGAACGCGGCGAAGAGGCGCGCCGGCAGGCCGGCCCGCTCGTAGATGGCCCGCAGGCCGAGGGGGCCGGCGTCGTGGATCATCAGCCAGGTGCGGTGGTGCGGCACGCCCGCCAGCTCGGCGACGCCCCAGTCCAGGAAGGTGAAGTGCCCGTGCGCCGCCGCCCGCAGCAGCAGCGACGGGGAGAGCCGCCCGGCGCGGTTCAGGTGGCTGACGAAGGCGCGGATGTCCGAGGCGCGGCCGGCCTGGTCGACCAGGTCGATGGTCGCCCGCTCCTTGGCGCCCAGCGCAATCTGCAGGGCCAGCTCCGGCGAAACCGCCTGGTGGTTCAGGAGGTGGTCGCGCAACTCGTCGCCGACCATGTCGATCAGCCGCTCGGTGACCGACATCGGCAGCACCTGGCGGTAGGCCACCGCCGCCAGCACCCGCTCGGAGCGCTCGAAGCGGGCGATCACGCCCTGCAGGCTGCGCTCGGCGAAGCGGGCGTTGTCGTTGGCGCAGGCGGTCTCGACCGCGGCCTCGGCGCCGTATTCGACGATGGCGCCGGTCACCTTCTCGGAAAGCTGTGGACGCTGGGCCACCGCCACCTGCCGCACCGGGTCGGCCAGGCGCACGATCTCCACCAGGTCCTCGTCGTTGAACGCCGGCGAGAAGTTCAGCACCGGCAGGGCGATGGACTCCACGTCCCTGGCCAGCTTCAGCGCCACGTCGCGGGGCACCAGCGGCGAGGAGCGCAGTGTCACGGCCAGCGCCCGGCGCACCAGTTCGGCGGCGTCCGCCGCCATCACGCGCAGGATTTCGTGAGCCTTTTCGCGATCTTCGTCGGACAATTTCTCACGGTCGATGGTGCGGCACAGCTTGTGGGCGATCATCGCCCGCTCATCGACGTTGGCGCTCTTGATCAGGGCGCGGATATCCTCGTCGGTGAGCGCGGTCCGCGTGGTCGACATGGCCGAAAGACACCCCCAGAATCGGCGTTCGCGGTCGATCATGGACGATTAGGCTTAATGATCGCTTGCCTTCGCTCAGGGGTTGTTAAGGACGACGCGTAAGGGCTCGCAAACCCGACCCGGCTAGCATCGCCGCTTGCGTCGGGAGCGTCCTGTGAATTTGCCGATCTTCAGCCTGCCGCCCGCCGGGTCGGGCGGGCGCAACGTCACCGCCCAGGCGCTGGAGGCGCAGAGCGCGCTGCTGCCCTACGCCCTGGCGGTGTTCGGGGTCGGGCTGCCGATCTTCGTCTGGGTCGGCTCGCATGCGGTCAATCCGCAGGCGATGGCCTACAGCCTGGCCACCTTCGCGATCGGCTGGGGGCTGTTCTACGGCGCGGTGAACTGGATCCGGAAGTCGGGGAAGAACGAGGTGCGCCGCCGCGCCCTGGTGCACCTCGGCGGCGGGCTGATCTGGGTCGGCGCGGTGCTGCAGATCACCATGTTCGCCCTCAGCGCCGGGCCGGCGCAGGACATGCTTCTGGGCCTGGCGCTCGGCGCGGCGGTGATCGTCACCTTCTTCACCGCGCCCTGGCTGCTCAGCCTCTTGACCATCGGCCCGATCGCCGCCGCCGCGCCGCTGGTGGCGCTGTGGCTGTCCGGAGACCGCGCCGCCTACTCGGCCGGGACCGGGGCCTACGCCCTGGCCCTGGCGCTCGCCCTGGTGATGAACCAGATGATGCGCCGGCAATTCCAGCTGGCCGCCGAACGCGAGACCCTGATCGGCGAGCGCGCCGCCATGCTCACCGAGGCCGAGCGCCTGGCCCGCTCCAAATCCGACCTCGTGGCCACGCTCTCGCACGAGATCCGCAACGGCCTGGCGGGCGTGGCCTATGTGCTGGCCGGCGCCGCCGGCCGCTCGGCCCGCGCCGCGCCCTCGCGCGAGCAGCTGTCGGCCGCGCTGGACGCCACCAACGACCTGATCTCGGTGCTCAACACCACCCTGGACTCCGAAACCGCCGAGGCCGGCCGCCTGGCGGTGGAGACCTCCGCCTTCGACCCCGTTGCCCTGGTCGAGGACGTGGTGCTCCTGAACCGCCCGCAGGCGCAGGCCCGCGGCCTGGAGCTGTCGCTGCACATCGCCCCCGAACTGATCGACGCCGAGGGCGGCGGCGTGGTCGCCGACCCGGTGCGCACCCGCCAGATCCTCGGCAACCTGATCGTCAACGCCGTCAAATACACCGTGCGCGGCCGCGTCGAGGTGCGGGTCGAGCTTGTCGAGAAAAGCCGGCTGGTGGTCGAGGTCGCCGACACCGGGCCTGGCCTCACCTCCGAAGAGATCGCCCAGGCGTTCGAGCCCTTCGCGCGCATCTCGCGCACCGGCGCCGGCGTGCCGGGCGCGGGGCTCGGCCTGTCGCTGTCGCGCCAGCTGGCCCGGCTGATGGGCGGCGAAGTGAGCGGCGAAGGCGCGGTCGGCGTCGGCAGCTGCTTTCGCCTGACCCTGGTCTACGACAGCGCCGCCCTGATCGGCGCCGAGCGCGTGCGCGCCGAGGAGCCGGCCGCCGCCGGCCGCCTGCGCATCCTGGTGACCGAGGCCGACGGCCTCTCGGCGGCCATGCTGCGGGCGGTGCTGGAACAGCTGGGCCACCAGGTGGTGCAGGCGCACGACGGGACCCGGGCGGCCGAACTCTCGCGCATCTGCGACTTCGATCTGATCGCCGTCGACAGCCGCCTGGCCGACCCGCCGGCCGCCGAGGTGATCGGCGCCCTGAAGGACCGCGCTCCGCTCCTGGCCATCATCGGCGGCGAGCCGGGCGAAGCCGAGGCGTGCCTCGCATCCGGGGCCGCGGCGGTGCTGCGTCGCCCGGTCAGCGTCGCCGGCGTCGCCCGCGGCGTCGCCGAGGCGATGACCACGCCGCTCCGTCGGGCCCGCGCCGTCGCCTGACCCCTTTGCGACGTGGGGTCTCCCGCGCCACAATGCCCCTCAATGAGAGAGGGGAAACGCATGCTCGAAGGTCTGAAGGTGGTGGAGTTCGCCACCTATATCGCCGCGCCCGGCGCGGCCGGCATCCTGGCCGAATGGGGCGCCGAGGTGATCAAGGTCGAGCGCCCGGAAGGCGATCCGATGCGCGACTTCCTGGCCAACACCAAGACCGACATGGGCGCCAACCCCACCTTCGACCTCGACAACCGCGGCAAGCGGGCGATCGTGCTGGACATCTCCAAGCCCTCGGCCCGCGACGCCCTGGCCAAGCTGGCCGGCGAGGCGGACGTCTTCCTGACCAACGTGCGGCCCGGCGCGCTGAAGCGGAACGGCCTCGACTACGAGACCCTGAAGGCCGCCAACCCGAAGCTGATCTACGCCATCGTCACCGGCTACGGCCTGGAGGGGCCGGAGGCGCACCGCCCCGGCTTCGACGTCGCCGCCTTCGGGGCCCGCGCCGGAGTCGCGCGGCTGACCCTCCCCAAGGATATGGAGCCCTTCGGCCTTCGCACCGGCACCGGCGACCACGTGACGGCGCTTTCCACCGTCTCGGCGATCCTGGCGGCGGTGATCGAGCGCAGCCGCACCGGCAAGGGCCGGCTGGTGGAGACCTCGCTGCTGCGCTCGGGGGTCTACGCCATCGGCTCGGACCTGGCGATACAGCTACGCTTTGGCCGGGTGGCCTCCACCAAGCGCCGCTCCGGCCCCACCGACCCGATCGGCAACTTCTTCAAGAGCCGTGACGACCGCTGGTTCGTGGTCCTGCCGCGCCAGCAGCACCGCGACTGGCCGGCCATCGTCGGCGTCGCCGGCCGGCCCGAGCTGCTGGAGGACCCGCGCTTCACCAGCGGGCGGCTGCGGCGCGAACACACCGAGGCGCTGGTCGCCGAGCTCGACAAGGGCTTCATCACGATGGACTTCGCCGAGATCGCCCGCCGCATGGACGAGGCCGACCTCGTCTGGTCCCCAGCCCAGACCGCCGCCGACGTGGCCGACGACCCGCAGGCCATCGCCTCCGGCTGCTTCGTCGAGATCGAGGGCGAGGACGGCCAGCGCTTCCGCTCCCCGGCCACCCCGGCGCGGTTCCCGGAAGAACCCGAGCGCGTCTTTCACCCGGCCCCCGCGCTGGGCGCCCACACCCGCGAGGTGCTGGGCGAGCTCGGCTACGCCGCCGACGCCATCGATGCCATGTACGCCGAGGGCGCGGCGGCCTAGAGCCCCAAATCCTCCCCCGTGCAACGGGGGAGGATTTGGGCGCTCAGCTGCGATCCTTGGCCTCGGAGAGCATCTTCAGCATCTCGGAGGTGAACAGCGAGCCGGTGGCGCGCAGGGACGAGGAGGTGTCCACCGGCTGCGAGCCGCGCAGGATCATGTTCACCAGCACCTCCTGCTCGCCGATGCGGTCGCGGTTGCGGGCGCTGGCGTACTGGATGAAGCCCGAGTCCGGCGCCGGCTGGCTGCGGATCGGCGGCGCGGCGCCGCTCTTGGTCAGGTTGGCGTAGACCTCGGCCACCGTCCTGGGCTGGCCGTCCCGGTAGAAGATGCCGCGGTTGGCCGCCGCCGCCGCCGGGAACAGCGAGGCGGCCGAAGCCCCCGGGCGGCTCTGCATCGCCTCGATCAGTCTGGCCGAGCCCTGCGGCCCCAGGAAGTGGGCGGCGTAGAGCTCGCCGGAGGTGGGCGTGCGGCCGGTGCGGCCCTTCAGGTAGGAGGCGTGGTCGGAGGTCAGTTCGCCGGCCATCAGCGAGGCGGCGTGCGGGTCGAGCTTCAGGTCGAGCACCGCCCGCCGGGCGGCGTTGTCGGCCACCCGGTAGCGGCCGTCGGAGCCCTTCTCGATCAGGTCGGCGTAGCGGGCGTAGCCGTATTTGGCGCCGTGGCGCTTGAGGGTCGCCAGCCAGGTCTGGTCGACGAACTGGAAGAGGCCGGCGGCCGAGGAGGTCGGGGCCTTGGCCTTGGGGTTGTAGCCGCTCTCGCGGCCGGCCGTGCGCATCAGGAACGAGAAGTCGACGCCCGTGGCGTTGGAAGCGCGCTGGATCGCGGCTTCGACGACTCCCCTCAGTCCGTGGATGGCCATGATCCGCAGTCCTGCCGCGACATGGTTAATTCGTTGCTAACCATGTCGGCGACATCGCCGCCCAAGCCCCCTTGACGTAACGTCAAGTCGAGCGCACTTCTTGGTTGTGAAACAATGTTTCCGGATCGCAATGCTGATCCCAGAGAGGTCCATATGGTGCTGCGTGGTTTCCATCCCACCCTCTTCGATTCCCGGCCGGCCCGCGCGCCGTCGCGCGGCGTGGTCATCGCGATCGGGCTCTCCGTCGCGGTGCACATCGCCGCCGGCCTCTGGATCGTCGCCCAGCGGTTCACGGCCCCGCCCGAGCGCCCGGCGCCGGCCGAGAAGATCATCGCGGTGGACATCTGGCGCCCGTTGCCGCCGCCGGTTCAGACGCCGCGCGAGCCGGTGAGGACGCCGCGCGAATCGAAGAGCCCGGTCCCCTCGCCCATCCCGCCGATCGTGGCCCGCCCGATCGAGACCCAGCCGCCAATCTCGACCCAAGCGCCGATCGTCTTCGATCCGCCGGCCGAGCCGGTGACGGTCGCCGAACCGCCGCGCACGCCCTTCATCGAGAAGGCGACCTGGCTGAAGAAGCCCGGCGCGCGCGAGTTCGCCCGCTACTATCCCGAACGCGCCGTGCGCGGCGGCATCGAGGGGACGGCGCACCTCAACTGCGTGGTCGCCGCCTCCGGCAAGGTGGGCGGCTGCGTGGTGACCTTCGAGGACCCCTCCGGCTACGGCTTCGGCGAGGCTGCCAGGAAGCTCGCCGCCTACTTCCAGATGAAGCCGCAGACCCGCGACGGCCAGCCGGTGGACGGCGCCAGCGTCAGCATCCCGATCCGCTTCAACCTCGACTGAGGCGGCTCAACGCAGCGGCGACAGCGCCTCCAGCCCCGGCGGGGGCGCTTCGCCCAGCACCCAGGCCGTCAGGGCTTCGGCGACCAGCGGCGCCAGCAGCCAGCCGTTGCGCCGCGCGCCCACCGCCAGCAGAGTCGCCCCGTCGGCGGCGGGCCCGACCCACGGCAGGTCGTCCGGGGTCGCCGCACGCACGCCGGTCCGCACCGTCACCGGGACCTCGGCCAGGGCCGGCAGCAACCGCGCCGCCGCCGCCCTCAGCGCCGCGACCGCCGCCGGCGAGACGGCCAGGTCGCTGACCCCGGCTTCCATCGTCGCGCCGATCCGCACCGCGCCGGCGGCGGGGGCGACATAGACCCCCTCCCCCCGCAGCACCGGGCCGTCGTAGGCGAAACCCTCCGCCGTCAGGATGTGCCCCTTGATGGGGGCCAGTTGCGCGGTTTCGGGCGCGAGGCCCTGGCCGAAGCCGGTGGCCAGGATCAGCCGGTCGCAGGCCAGCTCGCCCGCCGAAGTCCGCACGCCGCCCGGAACGATCTGCTCAGCCACGCCCTCCAGCCAGCGGCCGCCGCGCGCCTGCACGGCCGCCTTCAACGCCGCCAGCGCCAGGGGCGCGTCGAGCACGGCGTCGTCCGGCGAGAAGACCGCGTCCTCCAGTCCCTCGGCCAGCCCGCGGACGGCGTCGCGGGCCTCGGCGAGGCCCTGTCCGCCGACTGCGAATCCCGCACCGTCCAGCCGCGCGCGCACCCCCGCCACGAAGCCCGCCGAGCCCAGCGCCCAGGCGCCGCGTTCCACCAGGACGATCCCGGCCCGCCGCGCGAAGTCCGGCCAGGCCGCCCGCGCCCGCCGAAGAAGCACCGCATGCGCCGTCGCCGCGCGGTCCAGCGCCGCCTCCATCGCCGGCGCCAGCATGCCGGCGGCCACGGCCGAAGCGTTCGGCGGGCCGGCGGCGTCGACCACAACGACCTCGCACCCCGCCTCGGCGAGGGCGAAGGCCGCCGCCGCGCCCAGGGCGCCGCCGCCGACGATGACCACCTTGACCATCGCCCCCTAGCAGCCGTCCCGCGCGGCGAGGTCAAGCCCGCGGCCGCAGGAACTTCGCCCCGCGCCGCGGATTGAACGCCCGGAGGCAGCATGGCCGAAGCCCTTTCCCCCGCCATTCCGGCAGCCGCCAAACCACCGGCCGTCCCCAGGTCGATGCAACGTCAGCCGGCGCCGTCCCGCGCCGCGACCGCCGCGCCCGGGAAGTCGGAGAACACCCCGTCGAGCCCAAGGGCGAAGGCCGCGCGCAGCTCCGCGGCCAGGTCGCCGTGGTCGCCCGCCGCCTCCCCGCGCCGCAGCGCCGGCGGCAGGAAGGCGTTCTCGGCGCGGTAGGTCCAGGCGTGGACCACAAGGCCCGCCCGGTGCGCGTCGGCCACCAGCCGGCCGGACGCCAGCAGCGCCTTCTCCACCCCGATCCCGTCGGCGTAGCCGGCGATGGCGGCCAGGCCCTCGGGACTGGTCATCTGCGCCGGGCGCGCCTGCGGCCGGTCGGCGGGCCCCTGGTCGGCGGCGATCAGCTGCACCAGGCGCACGGGGGTCTGCTCGCGCAGCGCCTGCAACGGCGCGACCTCGAAGCACTGGACGAAGACCGACGCCTCGCGCCGGTCCAGCCGGTTGCGGGCCAGCGCCTCCAGCAGCCGCGGCTCCAGCGCCAGGTCCCGCGAGCGGAAATGCGCCGGATGCTTCAGCTCCGGATAGAGGCCCACCGCCCTGCCCCGCTGGGCGCCCTCCCGGCGGGCCAGGTCGATGACCTCCTGGAAGGTCGGGATCGACTCGCGGCCATCGTAGCGGACATTGCCGGGACGCAGCTGCGGCAGCCGCTCGCGGGCGCGCAGGCGCTTCAGTTCGGCGAGCGTGAAGTCTTCGGTGAACCAGCCGCTAACCGTCTGGCCGTCGATAGTCTTCTCGGTCCGGCGGCCTGCGAATTCGGCGTGGTCGGCGACGTCGGTGGTCTGGGAGATCTCGTTCTCGTGGCGGGCGACCAGCACCCCGTCGCGGGTCGCCACCAGGTCGGGCTCGATGAAGTCCGCCCCCTGGGCGATCGCCAGCCGATAGGCCGCCAGCGTATGTTCCGGCCGCTCGCCGGAGGCGCCGCGGTGGGCGATGACGATCGGCCGGGGCCGCGCCGTCCCGCCGCCGGCCGCCATCGCCGCGCCCATCATCAGCACCTGCCGCCGGATCATGTCCCCGCCCCGTCAGGCGCCGAGGATCGCCCAACGGCCGGCGGCGTCAAGCCGCGCTAATGCAGCACGCGCGCCTCGCGCTCGGCCGGCTCGTCGGCCAGCCGCACCGGCAGCTCCAGGCCGTCGGCGGCCAGCGAGGCGTTGAGGCTGCGGCCGATGGCCAGCAGCGGGGCGGCGTCGCTGACCAGCGGCTGCAGCAGCCGCCGGGCGATGTCGCCGGCCACCGGCCCGACGCCGCAGGCCAGCACCAGCCGCTGCTCGTCGGCGGAATAGCCGGGGCAGCAGGGGCAGTGCACCTCCAGCGGCTTCAGGCAGGCGCGCTCGTAGCGGTCCATGAAGGCGACGAAGAGCGCCGCGCTGCGCGGCGAGGCGACCAGTTCGAGGCCGGCGCGCACCGTCTCGTGCGGGCAGCGCCCCTCGACCCGCAGGCGGCCCCAGACACGGATGCCGGTCAAGAGCAGCCGCTCGGCGGGCCACAGGCCGTCCGGACCGGTCGCCGCCGGGTCGGCGCCGGGGTTGTGCGCGACGATCATGCGCGGGCCCTCAGGACCGACCGCTCCGCCCGGGGCGAGTTTTGCTGTGCGCCGGTGATCTGGGCGAAGGCGGCGAGGCGGTGGCCGTTCAGGGCCAGCGCCCGGGCGGTCACCTCGGCGGCGGCGAAGAATGGCGGCTCGGCCGCGCGGCCGAGCAGATAGGCCAGGCGCGCCTCGAAACGCGCCTCCGCCCCGCCCTGCGCGTCGGCGAACAGGGCGCAGACGATCTGTTCGTCGCGGGTCAGGGTCAGGCAGCCCGGCGCGGCCAGCACGATCGGCCGCCGGCCCCGCGCGGCCAGCTGCTGGGCGAAGACGATGAAGGCGTTGCGCGCCTCGGCGGCCAGCTCGCCGCAGGCCGAGCGGAACTCGCGCACCAGCGTCGGGCACTGGATGCGCCCGGCCGCGAAGGCGCGGAGCGCCCACACCACCAGGTGTTCGCCATAGCTGAGCTCGCGCAGGTCGGCGGGGCCGAGAGGATCGGGCGTCATGGCGGGGACTCGCTTTGTTGCGACTAATTATTAATAGCGGTATCCCCGCCCTGACCGGGCGTCAACGGCGCAGGGAGCTTCGGATCGGGATTTTTCCGCGAGGGCCGGCGGCATGGGCCCCTTGCCGGCGCGGCCCCGCGGTTCAGCCGGCCGGGCGAAAGACGAAGTCGATCAGATAGACCTTCTCGCCCGGCCCGTGCTTGGCCACCTTCAGGAGGTCGACGACGCCCTCGAAGCCGGAGCGGCGCGCCAGCGCCGGGGTGATATCGGCCAGGGCGATCTGGCGCATGGCGGTGACCTCGACCTCGCCGCCCTCCATGACGTAGCGGCCGCCGACCTTGACCCGCGGCGACTGCCAGATGCGCACCGTGCAGTCGATCTCGCCGTTGCGGATCGGCTCGCGCAGTTTCTTGGTGAAGCCGAGGCCCATCGCGCCAGCTTAGCAGATCGCCGCGCGAATCTGGACCGCTCTACCCGTGTCATCCCGGCCGGAGCGAAGCGTAGAGCCGGGACCCAGGGGGTTCTGCAGTGCGCTTGGCCCTGGGTCCCGGATCGGCCCTGCGGGCCGTCCGGGATGACACTCCTTTGTGTCAGCGGCGCCCTACGACGCCGGCGCCGACATCACCGTGCCGGCCGCCGCGACCGCCTTCTGGGCGTCGTGCTCGGCCTTGGGCAGCGGCACCAGGCCGCGCTCCTGCAGGTAGCCGCCGGTCCCGGCCGCCGCGTCGGAGATGAAGGCGTCGACGTAGGGCTTCAGGCCCGGGACCACGGCCATGCGGTCCTTCTTGACGTAGATGAACAGCGAGCGGGCCAGGGGATAGGATCCGTCGGCGATGGTGACCAGCGTCGGCTCGACGCCGTCCAGCTTCACCGCCTTCACCTTGTCGCGGTTGTTGTCGAGGAAGGAGTAGCCGAAGGCGCCCAGTGCGCCGGGCGTCTTGGTGAGCGTCTGGACCACGGCGTTGTCGTTCTCGCCGGCGTCGATCCAGGCGCCGTCGGTGCGCAGGGCGTGGCTCTTGGCCTTGAACGCGTCCTCGTCCGACGCCTTCAGCGCCGCCATCGCCGGCAGCTTCCTGGCGCCGCCCTCCATGCCGAGCTCGACGAAGGAATCGCGCGTGCCGGAGGTCGGCGGCGGGCCGTAGACGACGATGCGGCTGGCCGGCAGACCCGCGCGCACGTCCGACCAGTTGACCGCCGCATTCCTGGCGAAGGCGCCGCCGGCGGCCGGCAGTTCGGCGGCCAGGCCCCTGTAGAGATCCTCCAGGGTCATATCGAAGGTCGGATCGGTGATGTCGTGCGCCACCACCAGCCCGTCGTAGCCGATCTTCAGCTCGATGATGTTGGCCACGCCGTTGGCGGCGCACTGCTCGAACTCGGACTTCTTCATCTGGCGCGAGGCGGTGGCGACGTCGGGATAGGCGTTCCCCTGGCCACCGCAGAACAGCTTGATGCCGCCGCCGGTGCCCAGGGCCTCGACCTTGCCGGCCGGATGGCCGGTGGTGCGCGCCACGTTCTCGGCCACGCGGGTGGCGAAGGGGAACACCGTCGAGGAGCCAGCAGCCCACACCTGCGGCGCGGTCGAACCGCTCTTGCGGGCCGCGCCGCCGTCGCCGCACGCCGCCAGGGCCAGCGCCGCCGCGGCCACGGACACCCAGATCCTGATCATCTGCCGATTCCCGTTTTCCGACTTCGGCGCGGACCTACCGCCTGCACCGCTGCGCCTCCAGTGACGAGTTCTCGGCAGTTTCGTCACAGATTTGCGACAGCCGCCGTCAGGCGCTCTCCACCCTGAACGTCAGGCCGGCGTTGGCCTGTAGCCGGTCGACCAGCTTGCCGCGCAACGCCGCGCCGGGGGTCCAGATGCCGCCGGCGACTTCCGGCGCGTCCTTCACCAGGCAGGCCGCCGTCTCGCCGATCATCTTCGAGGTCGAGCCGTAGCCGGGATCCTTGTCGCCGCCGACCGCGGCGCGCACCTGCCGGCCGTCGGGCCCCAGGGCGACGAACAGCACGTCGAAGAAGCCGCTCTCGCGCTCCTCCTTCGTCGGCCCCTCGCCCGGCTGGGGCCCGCCCTCGCCGCCGAGGCCGGGGCCGGCCGACGCCACGGCCTTCGCCGCCGCCTCGCCCTCATCGCCGGGGCCGGTGATCAGCATCTCGTCGTAGACGAAGTCCCTGCCGTAGGCGTGGCCCAGCAGGGCGTTGGAGCGATGCACGTTGCGGGTGTTGATCGCCGCCATCACGAAGGGCGCGACCCAGGCGTCGATATCCGGGTCATGCTCGGGCGCCGCGCCCAGCGGCTGCTCGGGGCCGGTGAAGCCCGGCGTCTGGGCGAAGGGGTCGCGCAGCAGTTCGATCACCCCGGGATCCTGCATGGCCGCGGCCATCGTCGCCTTCAGGCTCGCCGCCGTGCCGCCCGAGAAGCCGCCCTTCATGCCGCGCACCCGGCCCTTCACGCGCGAGGCCGGCGCGCCGAACGCCCGCCGGGCCTCCTGCTGCACGAACCAGGTCCCGAGCTCGAAGGGAATGGAATCGAAGCCGCAGGAGAAGAGGATGCGGGCGCCGCTGGCCTTCGCCTCGGCGTCGTGCGCGTCGATCATCTTGCGCATCCAGGCCGGCTCGCCGCAGAGATCGAGGTAGTCGGTCCCGGCCCTGGCGCAGGCCGCGACCAGCGCCGAGCCGTAGAGCTGGTAGGGCCCCACCGTGGTCAGGATCGCCTTGCCGCGTTTGACCATCGCCTCCAGCGAGGCCGCGTCGTCCGCGTCGGCCACCACCAGCGGCGTATCGGCCGGCGCGCCGATCTCGTCACGCACCGCGGCCAGCTTGTCGGCGCTGCGCCCGGCCATCTCCCAGGTCACCTCGCCGCCGACGCCGTAGCGTTTGGCCAGGTATTCTTCCACCAGCCGGCCGGTGTAGCCGCTGGCGCCATAGACGATGATGTCGAACTCCGCCGCCGGGTTCATGCCCGCCTCCCCGCTTGTTGCGGCGCGACCATGCCGGGCCGGGACCAGCGGCGCAAACCCTTACGGCGCGTAGCTGGAGCGGGCCTTCACGCCCCAGTGGCCCTCCTCGCAGGTCACCACATAGATGGAGTCGAAGCCGCCGATGACGCTGCCGTCCTTGCGATAGCGGGTGAAGCGGGTGTCGATGTGCACCTTGTCGGCGCCCGAATGGATCACCTCGCGCCGCTCCCAGGCCGAGTGGTCCCATTCGGCCAGCGGCCCGCGGTCGAACATCTCCGGCTGGTGATAGCCGCTCTCGATGATCACCATCTTGTTGGAGGCCAGCCGCACGCTCGGCAGGTTGAAGGTCTTCTCGAAGGCTTTCACGTCGCGGGCGTTGAAGGCGGTCATGAAGTCGTCGAGGCACTGCATGGCGGCGGCGACGGCTTGGGGGTGATCGGTCATCAGGCGGTTCCTCACAGGCGAACGCGCGCACCATCCACGCAGCGCCCCGGACGTTCAAGCCGCCTTGTCGCGCTGACGCAGGGTCGGCCTTGCCGTCGCCTCCGGCCGGGGCTTAGATTTACGGCATAAGCAGAAAACCGAGGAAACGCCGATGAGCGCTGTGGCAGACGTCAAGCAGGCGGCCGCGCCCGCCGCCGAGGAAGTTCTCTACGAGGTGTCGGAGGGGATCGCGACCCTGACGATCAACCGGCCCGAGCGGCTGAACACCATCTCCGGCCCGATGCTGAAGCGGCTGACCGAACTGCTGATCCAGGCCAACGAGGACCCGAAGGCGCGCGTGGTGGTGCTCACCGCCACCGGCCGCGCCTTCTGCGCCGGGCTCGACCTGGTAGACGCAACGCAAGGCTCCGGCATCGGCTCGGACAAGCAGGCCCGCGCGGTCTCGGTGAACATCGACCTGCGCAACACTCCGCCGACCGTGCTCTTCAACATGGACAAGCCGACCATCTGCG
>JADZBR010000274.1 GCA_020852035.1 Caulobacteraceae bacterium | reverse complement strand
TGACGATGGAAGCCTTCGCCGCCGGCAAGCCCTTGCTGGCGACGACCGACTCGGGCGGCCTCTTGGAGATCGTCTCCGAGGCCACCGGCGCGGTGGCCGAGCCCGAGGCGCAGGCGCTGGCCGACGCCATCGGCGTGCTCTGCGAGCCCAAGGCCGCGCGCCAGCGGGGCGCGGCGGCCAAGGCCCTGTGGCACGCCCGCGGCTTGACCTGGGACGCGACGCTGGAGCGGTTGCTCTCATGACGCGCGAATTGTCCCGCGCGGTTTGGCCCGACGCCTGCTAAGGGGAGCCCTCGATGCGTCACCTCCCCTTCCGCCTGGCCCTCGTCGCCTGCACGGCCGCCGCCGTCGCCGCGCCCTTCGCGGCGCGCGCCGACACCCTGGCCGAGGCGGTCGCCTACGCCTACGAGGCCGACCCCGGCCTGCAGGCCCAGCGCGCGGCCCTGCGGGCCGTGGACGAGAGCTACGTGCAGGCGCGCAGCCTTCTGGGATTGCAGGCCAGCGCGGGAATCGTAGGCACATCCAACGAAACCGAGGGTAATGTCGGTCCGTTCGGAACACGCGGTCAGGCCGACGCGGAGACGTCCAGCTATTCGTTTTCGCTGTCCCAGACCCTCTATTCCGGCGGCCGCGCCAATGCCCGCCTGTCCGCTGCGGAGGCGCAGATACGCGCCGGGCGCGAGACCTTGCGCCGCTTCGAGATGGACCTGCTCACGCGGGTCGTCGTCGCCTACACCAATGTGCGGCGTGACGAGGAGTTGCTGAAGATCAGCGCCGACGCGGTGAAGGTGCTGGAGAAACAGCTCTCGGACACCGAGGCCAAGTTCAAAGTCCGGCAGGTCACCGCCACGGACCTGGCCCAGTCGCGCGCCCGCCTCGCCTCGGCGCGCACCCAACTGACCTTCGCGCGCGGCCAGGCGGCCATCGCCCGCAACCAATACCTCGGCATCGTCGGGAAATACCCGGCAGACCTCGCGCCGGAACCGGAGCTTGAGCTTCTGCCGAAGGACATCGACGAAGCGTTCGACATCGCCGAGCGATACAATCCGCAACTCCTGCAGGCTGGCTTCGCCGAGCAGGTGTCGCGCGCGCGGATGGCCGAAGCGCGTGCAGGGCGCCGGCCAACGATCCAGGGGCGGTTCGACGCCCGCCGCGGTCCGACGCAGCTCTACGCCGAACGGCCGGAGACCGAGAGCGTCACCACTTCCATCACCATCACCCAGCCGCTCTTCACCGGCGGCCAGCAGTCCTCGCTGATCCGCCAGGCGGTGGAGGAGAACAACCGCGACCGGATGAACCTGGAGAGCATCCGCCGGCAGGTGATCCAGCAGGTCGGCGAGGCGTGGGAGAGCCTGACCACCGGCCGCGAGGCCCTGGTCAGCCTGGAGGACGAGGTCAAGGCCGACGAGGTGGCCTTCTACGGCGTGCGCGAGGAGGAGCGGTTCGCCCTGCGCACCACCCTCGACATCCTCAACGCCGAATCCGAGCTCCGGAACGCCCAGCTGCAGCTGGTGCGCGCGCGCACCAACGAATACCAGCGCCGCATCCAGCTCCTGGCCGCCATCGGCGCGCTGGAGCCCAGGCTGCTGGCCGCCGGCGTGCGCCCCTACGACCCGGCCGCCAACTTCCGGCGGGTCAAGGACAAGGGGCAGCTGCCCTATGAGCCGGTGCTGCGCGCCGTCGACAAACTGGCCGGCCCGCCGATCAGGGACCCGGTCCCCGCCACCCTGGAGACCGCCCGCCCGGAGGAGGCCAGCGCCCTGCCGCCGTCCCCGCCGCCGGCCGCCGAAGCCACGCCCATCGTGCCCTCCTCCGAACTGATCGAGCGCAAGAAGCGCCCCGCGGGTGTTGTGGAAACACCCGCGGCCGAGGTCGCCGCGCAGCCGTCCGGGCCGAAATCCTGACCGCCTAGCTGGTCAGCGCGAATTCGGGCTGACCGTAGACCCCCACAATGTCCACGTTGAAGTCTGCGCCATCGGCAAGGTCCATCAGGTAGGCGTTGGAGGACTTGGCGTAGACGCCGAGATCGGCTTTGGCCGCTTCCGCCAACAGGAAGCCGACCATGGCCGCCTTCGTCCCAAGACCTTCCAGCCCATCTCCACCGTAGGCCGCAAGGTACTCGGCGCGCGTGAAGGTCATGCCCGCCATGCTGAAGCTGGTGTCGAGCAGCGCGTTGAGTTTGGCGTCCGTCGGCGCGATCCCGAAGATTTCCTGGTATGCCGCCGCTGTGGCTTGGCGCAGCGTCAGATCGCCATACATCTCGACGAACGTAGCGTGTCCTTCTCCGAGCACGCCGAGGTTCACCGCGAAGTTGATGAACCGATTCTCCATGTTGAAGGTCTGGTAGTAGGCCGAGTTCAAGCTGTTGGGGTTGGGACCGTGCGGATCGAGCAGGTACTCGAACCCGCCTTCGGAGGGCGCCGCCCCAGTGAAGAAGGCATAGGACATGACCGCCACCGCTGTGGTGTCGTCCGCCTTCTGCACCAACTGGTTGACAGCCGCCTGTAAGGTCGCCGGCGCCGCGGCGACCGCATCAGCCAAGCTGTCGAGAATCAAGCTGTCAGCCAATGACGGCGCGCGCCAGAGCACGGCCTCGAAAGCGGCCTGCAGCTGTTCAGCCGGCGAGAGCTGCGGCGCGGCGGGCTCGTTGGGCTCGGATGGCGACGGCGGATCAGGATCAGGATCAGGATCAGAATCAGGATCAATCGGATCGGGCGTGATGGGGTCCGGCTCGACCGGATCGGACGCCGGCGGATCAGGTTCCGGTTCGGGCGTGGTGGGGGCCGGATCGATCGGACCAGTGTTCACCGGATCGGGATCCGCCTGATCGGGCGCCGGCGGGTCTGGGTCCGGCGCCGGCCCCGGCTCAGTCGGATCGGGATGCGACGGCGGCGGTTCAGTAGGGCCGGACGGGGAGTGCGGCGGGTCGGGATCGGCTGCCGGCGGCGGATCTTTTGGAGGCTCCTCCGGATCAGGCGCGGTCGGGGAGGGCGGCGAGCTTCCGACGTATCCCACATAGGAGGTGTTGTGACTGCCGGAGGGGTCGTTGAGCGGGGAGAGGCCGATGCCCTTTAACGCCCCGTCGCCGCTATTGCCGTAAGCGGCGTTGTCTTGGCTGGAGTCGGCGACCTGCTGCACCGCCGTCGACTGGCCGGTGAGAACGTTGCCGGTGATGGTGTTGCCCGTCGAAGCCCAGACCTTGTAGGTGCCCTGCACGCCGTCGCGATCATCGTACTCGCGCACACGCACACCGTAGGATCCGTTGTCGTGGATGTTGTTGCCCACGATCAGATTGTCCTGCGCGCCAAAGATCGAGATGCCGCCGGACTTGTTGCCGTAGATTTCTACGTCCCGCACGGTGACCCGCTCGGATAGCTTGATCTCGATGCCATATTTGGCGTTGTCGTAGACTTGCCCCCCCTCGATCAAAACATCGTAGATGAACGGCCGATCCTCACTGCCTTTTTGCACCGATATGCCATTAGCGGCGTTGCCGTATGCGATGTTGTTCTTCAGAAGAATGTCATGACTACTGGTGACGATGTTGAATCCATATCTCCCATTGTTATAGGAAACATTGTTTTCGAGCACCGTATCGAAGCAGAAATCGATGGTGAAGCCATCGCCTAGGTTGTCGTGCGCGATGCTGTCACGAATGGTGAGGTTTTTGGTCTGCTCGTGCGGGTCGAAGCCATAACGAGATACGTTCTTGATTTCTACCCGCTCAAGCAGGATGTTGTAGTCGTAGTCTGTGGAGCCGGGCGTCACACCGCAGAAGAACCCATCGATTTCGCCGGAATTCTTCTGGTGATTGCCGTCTATGGTGAGGTCGCGGATGACAACGTCGTGGGTCACCTCGCCGGATGGCGTACGCACAATGCCGGTGATTTTGTGGTTTTCCCCGTCACGGACCTTGAGCACCGATAGGCCCATGCCCGCGCCCTCGAGGGTGACGTTGTCGCGAATCTGCAACGCGCCGTCCGAGGCGTCGCCTGTCGTCGAGTGAACGATGTAGACGCCTGCGGGGATGTAGACCACGCCGCCGCCCGCTGCGTGGGCTGCGTCCAGAGCCGCCTGGATGGCGGCGGTGTCGAGCGTCACGCCGTCGCCTTTGGCGCCGTAGTCCATGACATTGAACGTGCGCAGCTCGGCCAAGGTCGCCCCCCACGCTGATCGGTGGCTGGCGCGACAGGCGCCGGTCGGCGCGAGGATTGAGGAAGGACGTTAACGTCCTGTTGCCGGCAGCGCGGCCTCAGCCCGTCAGGAAGCCGTCGGCGTCGGGGCCATAGATGCCCACCAGGTCCACCAAAAAGGGGGCGCCGTCCGCCAGGTCCAACAGATAGGCGTTGGAAGCCTGCGCGTAGGCGCCGACGTCGGCCTTTACGGCCTCGGCCAGCAGGAACCCGACCATGGCCGCCTTGGTGCCCAGCCCGTCGATCCCATCGCCACCGTAGTAGGCGAAATAGGCCGCGCGCGTGAAAGTCTGGCCGCTGCTGCTCACCAGGGTGTCCAAGATGGCGTCGAGCTTGGCCTCGTCGGCGGCGAACCCGAAGACCTCCGAATAGGCCAGGCGCGTGGCGTCTCGCAGACTGCCCGCCCCGTAAGCGTCCTCGAAGCTTTCCCGACCTTCACCAACGGCTCCCAAGTTGACCGCGAAGTTGATGTAGCGGTTCTCCAGGTTGAAGGACTGGTAGTAAGCTGAGTTGATGTTGTTCGGGTTTGGTCCTTCGGGGCTGACGAGATAGTCCAGGCCGCCCTTGTTGGGTGTCGATCCGGTGAAGAAGGCGTAAGCCAGACTGGCCACTGCGGTGGTGGGATCGGCCGCCTGAACGATCGAGGCGAAGGCGTCCGAGATCGACAGCCCCCCGTTCACCGCCGCTTCCAGTTCAGCCAGGAAGGCCGCATCGGCGGGGCTCGAGGCGGGCCGGCGCAGCACATTCTCGAAGGCATAGGCCAGCTGCTGCTCCACCGTCGCACCGATGATGGTGATGCTGACGTCGCTGAACTGCAGTTGCTCCACGCCGGTCAGGGTATCGACGCCATCCGGCGCACCTGGCCGCAGATCCTCGACCATCCATTGACCGGGCGCAGCTTCCCACCAAGCATAGTCGCTGGCCTGTCCCGCATAGACGGCGGCGTCGACGCCGCGGCCACCCACCAGCTCGTCGCCACCGCCCAGGCCGCGCAGCAGATCGTCTCCCGCCCCGCCGACCAGCAGCTCGCCCTGCGCCGTCCCGGTAAGGTCGCGCGGCGTGGCGCCATCGTCGTCGACGATGGTCAGGTTCAAGGTCTGGGAGGTCGCCCCGCCCGCCAGGGTGAAAACAAAGCCTTCGTCCGCCTCCGCCGACGTGTCGCCAGCGATCGCGAACACAAGGGTCTTTTCGGTCTCGCCGACCGCGAATTCCAGGCTGCCGGAGGGCAGCACGCCGCCGGAGAAGTCCTGCGCGCTCGCCCCGTTGGAGCTCGAGCCTGAGACCGAATAGCCGAACTCCACCGCCACATCGAGGTTGCCGGCTCGGCGGATGGTGACCACGAAGGCCGTGGGCCCATCGCCCTCCGCCTGCCGGGATTGAGCCTCCAGGGTGATCACCGGCAAGGTTGGAGCCTGCGCGATACGGACCGTGCGGTTTGCGAACTGCAGCTGCTCGACGCCCAACACCCAGTCGGTCCCGTCGGGCGAGCCGCCGCGCAGATCGCGTACCTGCCAGGCGCCGTCCTCCAGCAGCGTCCAGGCGTAGTCGGTGTCGAGCCCGCTGAAGACGGCGATGTCGTCGCCGAGCCCGCCGTCCAGCCGGTCGTCGCCGCCTGCGCCGATCAGCACATCGTCGCCGAGTTCGCCGCGCAGCCGGTTGACCCCGCCGTCGCCGATCAACCGGTCATCGAAGCGCGATCCAGTCAGCGCTTCGATGTTGAGCAGGCGGTCCAGGCCCTCGCCAAGGCCGACCGCCTGCGCCAGGGTATCGGCTAGGCTCACCGTCACGCCGCCTTGCGAACGGATGTAGCTGACCGTGTCGAACCCGCCGGCGCCGTTCAGGAAATCGTCCCCACCGCGGCCGACCAGAGTGTTGTCCCCCGCGTCGCCGATCAGGGTGTCGTTGAAGGACGATCCCAGCACGCCCTCGACGCCGACCAGGGCATCCATGCCCTGACCGCCGCCAACGTCCTGGGGCCCGCTGACCCCGAGCAGCACGGTGATGCCGCCGGTCGCATCGCGATAGTCGACGTAGTCATCGCCGCCCGCTCCGCCGTCCAAAAGGTCGTCGCCCTGGTCACCGGAGAGGTAGTCCTTGCCGTCCCCGCCCAGTAGCAGATCGTCGCCGGCGCCGCCGCGCAGCACATCATCGCCGCCGCGGCCCTCGACCTGATCGGCCCCGCCGCCCCCAGACAGGGTGTCGTTCGCTTCCCCACCGATGATCTGATCATCGCCGGGCCCGCCAGCCAAGGTGGACGGGAGAAGCGGATCGCCTTGGACCAACATGGAAAAAACCTTCTGGGAGACGTCCTCGCGAAGCAATCAGCGGGCCAGCAGTCGGCCTATCGCGGGACGGCTTGCAGGATAGACTGCAGGATCAGCGCTGCGGCAGACGCGTCGTCTGGCAGATCGGGCTCCTTGGGCTGTTCGATGCTCGGCTCGGCCATGGTGTTTCCAGCCACGGCGATCGCCTGGGCGGCTTCGGAATTTCCCGGATCTCCGGAGGCCAGGCGGCGGGCGGCGGCGCGGGCATCAACGCCGGAGACCTGCGTCCCCGGCTTGGCAAGACCGCTGGCCAACCGCTCTTCGGCGGTGGTCTGCGGCTCCTGGGCGGCAAATTCCGAGGCTCGCGTCTCGATTACTCGGGCGCACTCCTCCTCGGACGCCAAGCGATGAGCCGGATCGCAGCGGTCGTCGCCGCGCACGGTGTCGACCGTCGTCCGGCGCGTCGGCCGGGCGGCCGGGTTGGGCGGGGCGTCCGAGGTCGCCCGCGCGGTGTTCAACTGAGCCGGCCGCGCCTCGAGCGCGCGAGGCCCCACCCGGGGCGACGGCCCAAGGTCGCGGCGGCCCGGGTTGACCTGAGGCGTCGCGGCGGACGGCGCTATCCCTGTGGGGACCATCGGCCGGCCCTCGGGCGTGCGCGCCGGCGCCTGTACGGGAGCAGGCCCGATCTGATCGATCGCCGTCAGGTCGCCGGCCCCAGCCGGGGCGGCCATCAGCCAAAGAGCCAGGCCCCAGGTCATCTTCAGCCGCCCGGCGGCATCGGCGGCATCGCCGTCTGGGTGACAGAGAGCGAACTGTCGCCGTTCTGGATCACCGTCGCGGCGGTATAGCCATCGCCGATCTGGATCTGGCTGAGCACATTGTTGTCGCCGAACTGCTGGGCCGACATCACGTTGTCGCTGCCGGTCTGCTGCTGGGTGGAGGTGTTGTTCGAGCCTTCCTGCTGGATGGAGGCTGTGTTGTTGTTGCCTTCCTGCGTCAGGCCGTAGGTGTTGCCAAGACCGCCTGGAACGCCAGACTGGCGTACATTGGCCGAATTGCCATCGCCGTTCTGCAGCACGGCGGCGAGGTTGGGCCCGTGGTCCTGCTGGCGGAACGTCGCGCGATTGTCGGCGCCAATCTGGGTGAGCATGGCGGTATGCGGGCCATCCCCGGTTTGGGTGATGGAGAAATCGTTGTCGGGGCCGTCTTGCACGATCTGGGCGACGCCGTCGTCAGCCTCCTGGCGCACACGCCCGCCAAGCCCCTGACGGCCGTTGCCGTCGCCGC
>JADZBR010000273.1 GCA_020852035.1 Caulobacteraceae bacterium | reverse complement strand
GATGCGGCGGCCAGGTCCCTGCTGCCCGACGTCACGCCGAAGGCCGACGCCGCGCGGGGCGCCTGGCTGCAGGACCTGCAGGGCCGGCTGAACGCCATCCCGGCCGACGGGCTCGACGGAGAGGGCCACCCTGATGCCGGCGGCCGGCAGCGCCTACACCTACAGCTACTCGGTGATGGGCGAGTTGGTGGCCTGGGTCGTCGGCTGGAGCCTGATCCTGGAATACACTGTGGTCTGCAGCGCGGTCTCGGTGGGCTGGGCGGCCTATGCTTCGGGGGTGATCCAGGCGAACGACTGGCCGATCCCCGCCCAGTTCCTGGCCGGCCCCGGCGCCGGCGGGCTGGTCAACCTGCCGGCGGTGTTCATCGCGCTCGCGGTCACCGCCATGCTCACCGCCGGTACGCGGGAAAGCGCGACGGTCAATTTCGTGCTGGTGATCGTCAAAGTGGTCGCCCTGGCCGCCTTCGTGGCCATCGCCCTGCCGGCGTTCGACGCGGCCAACTTCCAGCCCTTCGCGCCGTTCGGGTTCGGCGCCGAGACTCAAGCCGACGGCGCGCGCCGCGGGGTGATGGCGGCCGCGGCGCTGATCTTCTTCGCCTTCTACGGCTTCGACGCCATCTCGACGGCGGCGGAGGAGGCCAAGCGGCCGGAGCGGGACCTGACCATCGCCATCGTCGGCTCGATGCTGATCTGCACCCTGATCTACATGCTGGTGGCCGCCGCCTCCCTGGGCGCCTCGCCCTTCCAGGTGTTCTCGGGTTCCGAGGAACCGCTGGCCTTCATCCTGCGCGAACTCGGCCAGCCGTTCGCCGCCACCCTGATCGCCGGGGCGGCGATCGTCGCCCTGCCGACGGTGATCATGGTCTTCATGTACGGCCAGAGCCGCATCTTCTTCGCCATGTCGCGCGACGGCCTTCTGCCGCGCGGCCTGATGAAGGTCGGCGCACGGGGCGTGCCGGTCCGGGTGACGGTGCTGACCGGGGTCATCGCCGCGGCCATCGCCGGCTTCATGCCGCTGAAGGACATCGCCGAACTGGCCAACGCCGGCACCCTGGCGGCCTGTGTGGCGACGGCGCTCAGCATGATGATCCTGCGCCGCGCGGCGCCGGGGCTGGAGCGCACCTTCGCCTGCCCCTGGCCCTGGCTGGTGGGGCCGCTGGCGGTGGCGGGGTGTCTCTACCTCTTCGCCAGCCTGCCGGCGGCGACCCAGGTGCGGTTCGCGATCTGGAACGCCATCGGTGTGCTGGTTTACCTGGCCTACGGCCGCGTGAAGAGCCGACTGGCGGTCAGCTGATCGGCAGGTCGGGGTTCTCGATCGCCGCCAGGGTCTGCAGGTAGCGGCCGTATTCGCTCGATCCCTGCGCCTTGCCGAGGGCGGCGAGCTGGGCGCGGTCGATCCAGCCGCGGCGGAAGGCGATCTCCTCCAGGCAGCCGATGCGCAGGCCCTGGCGCTGCTCGATGGTGCGCACCAATTCGCCGGCCTGGATCAGGCTGTCGTGAGTGCCGGTGTCCAGCCAGGCGAAGCCTCGGCCCAGCAGCTGAACGTGCAGGTCGCCGGCGTCGAGGTAGAGCTGGTTGAGGGCGGTGATCTCCAGCTCGCCGCGCGGCGAGGGACGCAGCTGGCGGGCCAGTTCGCTCGCCCGGCCGTCGTAGAAGTAGAGCCCGGTGACTGCATAGGGCGACTTCGGCTGCAGCGGCTTCTCCTCGATGCCCAGCGCGCGGCCGTCCTCGCCGATCTCCACCACCCCGTAGCGCCGTGGATCGCGCACCGCATAGCCGAAGACGGTGGCGCCGGCGGTCTGGGCGTCGGCTCTTTGCAGCAGGCCGGTGAAGCCCTGGCCGAAGAAGATGTTGTCGCCCAGCACCATCACGCTGGGCTCGCCGGCGACGAAGTCCTCACCGAGGATGTAGGCCTGCGCCAGGCCGTCGGGGCTCGGCTGCGCCACATACTCGATGCGCATGCCGAGCTGGCCGCCGTCGCCCAGCAGGCGCTGGAACGCCGCCTGGTCCTCCGGCGTGGTGATGATCAGCACCTCGCGCACGCCGGCCAGCATCAGCACCGACAGGGGGTAGTAGACCATCGGCTTGTCATAGACCGGCAGCAGCTGCTTGGAGACCGCCGTCGTCAGCGGGTGCAGCCGCGTGCCGGCGCCGCCGGCCAGGACGATGCCCTTCCTCACGCCGCCGTCTCCCGCATCTCGGCCATCACCTCTTCCAGGGCCTCGCGCCAGGGGCGGGGCGTCACGCCGAACACCGCGTTCAGCCGCGCGCAGTCCAGCTCGGCGTTCACCGGCCGGGCGGCGGCGGCGTTGAAGGCGGCGGTGGTCGTCGGGACCAGCTCCGGCGCCGCGCCGCCGGCGATCTGGAAGATCGCCCGGGCCATGCCCAGCCGGGTCGTGTCGCCGGCGTTGGCGAAGTGGAGCAGGCCCCACGCCTCATCCCCCGCCCCGGCCTGCACCCATCGCGGGGCGGTCGCCAGCAGGAACCGGGCGAGGTCGGCGCTGGCGGTCGGCCGACCGTGCTGGTCGGCGACCACCTGGACCGACGGGTGCTCTCGCAGGCCCAGCATGATCTGCAGGAAGTTGCGGCCCAGCGCCGAGAACAGCCAGGAGGTTCGCACCACCGCGGCGCGCGGCGCGCGCTCCAGCACGGCGACCTCGCCGGCCCGCTTGGAGGCGCCGTAGGCGCTGATCGGGCGGGTGGGATCAGCTTCCACGTAGGGTCCGTCTTTCTCGCCGTCGAACACGCTGTCCGTCGAGATGTGGATCAGCGGCAGGCCGCGCCGCTCGCAGGCTTCCGCCATGAACCCCGGCGCCTCGCCGTTGATCGCGAAGGCCGCCGCCTGGCGGCTCTCGGCGCCGTCGACGTCGCCGAAGGCGGTGGCGTTGAGCACCAGATCGGCGTCCGTCGTCGCGATCGCCTGCAGCACCGCGTCGCGATCGGTGACGTCGACCTCCGCGCGAGAAAGCGCCTGCACCGTCGCCCGCGCGGCCGGCGCGGCGCGGATCACCTCGCGCGCCAGTTGGCCGGTGGCGCCGAACTGCAGGATCTTCAGCGTCATGAACGGATGAGGCCGAGCCGCTCGCTGGTGTGGCCGCGCTCGCGCAGGGCCCGCCACCAGTCCTGGTTCTCGACATACCAGCGCACGACGCCTTCCAGCCCGGCGTCCAGCTCCACCTTCGGCGTCCAGCCCAGTTCGCGGCGGATCTTCGAGGCGTCGATGGCGTAGCGCCAGTCGTGGCCGGGACGGTCCTCCACGAAGGTGATGTTGTCGGCGTAGGGGTGGTTTGACGGCGAGATGCGATCCAGGTGCGCGCAGAGCGTCCTGACCAGGTCGATGTTGCGCCGCGTGCCCTCGCCGCCGATCAGGTAGGTCTCGCCCAGCCGGCCCTTGTCCAGCACGGTCAGGATGGCGTCGGCGTGGTCGTCGACGTGCAGCCAGTCGCGCACCTGTTGGCCCTGGCCGTAGACCGGGATCGAACGGCCTTCCAGGGCGCGGGAGACCACGGTGGGGATCAGCTTCTCGGGAAACTGGAACGGGCCGTAGTTGTTGGCGCAGTTGGTCAGCGCCACCGGCAGGCCGAAGGTGCGGCCCCAGGCGCGCACCAGATGGTCCGCGGCGGCCTTGCTGGCGGAGTAGGGAGAGCTCGGATCGTAGGGGCTCGCCTCGTCGAACGCGCCGTCCTCGCCGAGCGCGCCGAACACCTCGTCGGTGGAGACGTGGACGAAGCGGAACCGCGCCCTGCGCTCGCCGGTCAGCGCCGACCAGTAGGCCCGCGCCGCCTCCAGCAGCACCGCCGTGCCGACGATGTTGCTCTGCACGAACAACAGCGGGTTCTCGATGGCGCGGTCGTTGTGGGTCTCGGCGGCCACATGGACGATCGCGTCCGGCTGGTGGCGTTCGATCACCGCCGCCATGACTTCGCCGTCGCAGATGTCGGCCTGCTCGAAGGCGTAGCCGGGGCCGCCCGCGACCCCGGCCACATTGTCGAGGTTGGCCGCGTAGGTCAGGACGTCGATGTTGACGACCCGATGGCCGAGGCCGATCGCCCGCCGCACCACGGCCGAACCGATGAAACCGGCGCCGCCGGTGATCAGGAGCTTCATGCGCCTCCAATAGGGCGATCAGGCCGCGCATTCCATCCCCGACAAAGCCGCGCCGGCGGGTTGAGTCGAGGCGACGGCGCCCGCTAAAATCGGCCGGCAACCCCGGGAACCGCCCTTTGTCCTCCGCCGCCGAAGCCGAGCCCGCGCCTGCCAGGAACGGGCCGTCCGTTCCGCACGGCGCGCGTGACCTGACGGCGGGGCCGATCGGCTGGACGCTGATCACCTATTCGCTGCCGGTGCTGGGCACCAATGTGCTGCAGAGCCTGAACGGCTCGGCCAACGCCTTCTGGGTCAGCCACTCGCTGGGACCGCAGGCGCTGGCGGCGACCTCCAACGCCAACCTGGTGATGTTCCTGCTGCTGGGCGCCGGCTTCGGCCTTTCGATGGCGGCCAACATCCTGATCTCGCAGGCGGCGGGGGCGAGGGACTACGACCTCGTCAAGCGCATCGTCGGCACCAGCGCGATCTTCTACATGGTGCTCTCCACCGCCCTGGCCGTCGGCGGCTTCTTCGGAACGCCGACCATCCTCGACTGGGTGCAGGCGCCGCCCGATGTGCGCGAACCGGCCATCGCCTATCTGCGGGTCGTCTTCATCGCGATCCCGGCGATGTATTTCATCAATGTGCTGATGATGGCCCAGCGGGGGATCGGCGACTCGCGCACGCCCTTCTGGTTCTCGGTGTTCGCCATCGCGCTCGACATCGTCCTGAACCCGATCCTGATCCTGGGCCTGGGGCCGGCCCCGGAGATGGGCATCGCCGGCTCGTCCACCGCCATGCTGATCAGCCAGGTCGCGGCGCTGGTCGCGATGGTCGGCTGGCTCTATCGCAAGCGCAGCATCCTGGTTCTGCGCCCCGAGGAATGGGGCCTGCTGAAACCGGATCTCGGCGTCGTCCGCACCCTGGTGGTCAAGGGCGTGCCGATGGCGCTGCAGATGTTCGTGCTGTCGGGCGCGGCGCTGGTGATGATGGGCTTCGTCAACCACTACGGCTCCG
>JADZBR010000272.1 GCA_020852035.1 Caulobacteraceae bacterium | reverse complement strand
GATAGGCTGCGACGCATGACCGGCGCCCTTCGCCCGATCCTCGCCCGCTGGCCGCTCTTCGCCGCCCTCGCCTCGGCCGCGATGCTGGCCGCCGCCCACGCGTTCGAGCAGTTCGGCGGCCTGCCTCCCTGCACGCTCTGCCTGCGTCAGCGGGAGGTCTACTGGGTCGCGCTCGCCATCGGGCTGATCGGTTTCGCGCTCTCCCGCTGGCCGGCCACGCGCCGCTGGTCCGCCCTGGCGCTGGCCGGCGTCTTCCTGGTCGGCTGCGGAGTAGCGGCCTATCACGCCGGCGCGGAGTGGAAGTTCTGGCCCGGACCAGCCGCCTGCGCCTCCACCGGCGGGGCGGTCAGCGCCGGCGACCTGATGGCCGCGCTCGGCGGCGGGGTGAAGCCGCCGGCCTGCGACAAGGCGCTATGGGTGTTCCTGGGGCTATCAATGGCGGGCTGGAACGCGCTCATATCGCTGGCGCTGGCGGCCCTCAGCCTCGCCGCCGCCCGGAGGCCCGCCGCATGAACGCCCGTCCCATCCCGTTCCGCCCCGGCGTCGGCGGCTACCGCAGCCGGCTGGAGGAGATCCTGCGGGTCGACCATGCCGGCGAACTGGGCGCCGTGCACATCTACCGCGGCCAGCGCGCCGTCCTGGGATCGGCCCCCGGCAAGGCGCGCATCGCCGGCCAGCTCGCCGAGATGGAAGGCCACGAGGCCGAGCACCTCGCCTGCTTCGACAAGCTGCTCACCGAACACCGCGTGCGCCCGACGGCGCTGACGCCGTTCTGGCGCGTCGCCGGCTTCGCGCTCGGCGCCGGCACCGCCCTGCTGGGAGAAAAGGCGGCGCACGCCTGCACGGAGGCGGTGGAGAGCGTGATCGAGGGCCACTACGCCGGCCAGATCGCCGAACTGGCCGAGCGCGAGCCGGAGCTGGCCGCCGAACTCACCAAGTTCCGCGACGAGGAGCTGGCCCACCGCGACCAGGCCATTGAGGAAGGCGCGCGCGAGGCGCCGGGCTATCCCCTGCTCTCGGCGGTGATCCGCGCCGGCTGCCGCACGGCCATCAAGATCAGCGAAAAACTGTGACTCCGCAGGCCCTGGCCGACCTGCGCCGGGCGGCCGAGGTTCCCGAGACGGCGCTGATCTCCGAGGCGGACGCGGTCGCCCGCGACCTGGCGGCCGCCTTCGACGGCGACCCGATGTTCGAGTGGTTCATGAAGACCGGCGGCGGGCGCGATCGGGCGCGCTTCAACCTCTTCCGCTTCCTGCTGCGCGAGACGGCCATCCCGGCGGGCTGGGCGCTGAGGCCGGCGATGGGCGGCGGCGCCTCGGTATGGATTCCCTCGATGCGGATGGGTCCGAGCCGCTGGTGGGAGGAGCTGCGCAGCCTGCCGGTGATCCTCGCCGCGACCGGCCTCGCGCGCCTCGACCGGATGTCGGCCATGCGCGCGGCGATGGAGAAGCATCACCCCGCCGAACGGCCGCATCTCTACCTCTGGCTGCTCGGCGTGCGGCCCGAGGCGCAGGGCGCCGGCGTAGGCTCGCGCCTGCTGCGCGCGGGGCTCGACCGGGCGGACGCCCAGGGCCTGCCGGTGTTCCTGGAGACCGCCACCACGCGCAACGTCGCCCTCTATCGGCGCCACGGCTTCGAGGTGCTGGCCGAATACCGCGCCCGGGCGGATGCCCCGCTCAGCTGGGCGATGTGGCGCGAAGCGGGCGTCGGATAGAGCGAATCAGGCGGAAGTGGATGCCGGTTCCGCCGGCTGATGCGCGCCAACCTCTTGAATCAGCGCGTCAGGCGGCCTGGTCGAGCAGGCTCTGCAGGCGCTGGTCGCGCAGCGAGAAAACCTCGAACACCCCGGCGCGCCGCAGGAGCGGGATCATCTCCTGCAGGTCGCGCAGGGCCTCGTCGGCGGCCGCATCGGCCTGCGCCGCGCGGGCGTTCTCGATGAACGCGGCGAGGCTGCCGGCCGGCAGCGCCAGGTCGATCTCGTCGAACACGATGTCTGACGTGCGCATCGCCGCCTCCCGAACCCCGTCCTTCGAGCCACAAACACGCGTGGGCCCCCGTCGGTTTCCCGGGAATTCGCACGAGACCGTGAGCGGATTTGGTTAGCGTATGGTGAAGCTTCAGTAGCTGGTGGTCACCTTGCAGCTGAAACCGCCGTCGGCCGCGGCATAGAGCCGAAACCGGTTGAAGTCGCGCTCGGCGGCGATGTCGACCAGCGGCCCCACCTGCGGGCCGGTGCGAACGGTCAGGTCGTTGCCGATCACCACCGTCGCGCCGCCGCGCTGGGTCTTCACGCCCGGCTGCTTGCATTCGTAGCGGACCTTGATGGCCAGGTCGCCCGGCGGGATCAGGCCCCAGGCGATCTGCGCCGCATCGCCGGCGACCTGGGTGACCAGCCGGTCGGCCAGCGCCGGGCCGGCCGCGGCGGCGGAAAGGACGAGACCGATGGCGAGACCGGTGCGGATGTGCATGGAAGCCCCCTGATTTGCCGGCGCGAGCTTAGCCATGAGCGGCGGGTCAGGCTAGCGGGTGGAACCGCACCAGCCGGCGGTTCGTTCGCCGTGGCGAAGCTTGAAAGGGCCATTCCGTGCTGAAACTCGCCGGCGTCTTCCTCGTGATCATGATCATCGCCGGGATTCTCGGCTTCGTGGTCGACGTGGCCGGCGCGCTCGCCAAGATCGCCTTCGTGGTCTGCCTGATCGGCTTCGTCGCCACCCTCATCCTGCGCGGCGTCAGGCGCGGCGGCTAGGCGGCTCCCTTCACGCACAGGAACTGCGCGCGGTGGAAGTTGGACAGGTTGTCCACCCAGCCGGTCACCCGCGGGTTCACCAGATTGCGGCTGACCACGAAGTAGATCGGGATCAGCGCCTCGTCGTCGAGCATCAGTTGCTCGGCCTGTCGCAGGATTTCCGCCCGCCTGGCGATGTCGGGCTGGTGGTCCGAGGCGTCCAGCAACGCATCGTAGCGGGGGTTTGAATAGTCGGCGTAGTTCTGCGCCCCGGTGTCTGACTTCAGGATGGCCAGGAAGGTCAGGGGATCGTTGTAGTCGGCATACCAGCTCATGGCGCCGACATCGAAGTTGCGGTTCCGGTAGTCGGCGAAGGCGATCTGCCCCTCGGCCTGGACGACGGAAGCCTCCACGCCCACCTCGCGCCAGTCGGCCTGAACGGCCTGGGTGATCAGCAGGGTATCGGTAGTGTTGGCCGCCTTGATCTCGATCTTCAGCGGATGCTTGCCGCCATAGCCGGCCTCGGCGAGCAATCGCCTCGCCTGCGCCTGGCGTTGGGCGAAGGGCAGCGACTTCCAGCGCAGCTCAGCGCCCCGCTCGTAGTTGGCCGTCCCCGGCGGCACGAAGCTGTAGGCCGGCAGCTGGCCGGCCCGCATCAGCTTGCTTGTGATGAACTCACGGTCCAGCGACATGGAGAGCGCCCGCCGCACCCGGATATCCTTGAAGGCGACGACGTCGCGGGTGTTCAGGGCGATATAGGCGGTCGCCAGCGCCACGTGGGTGTGCACATAGGCCGGCATCTCCTCGCGCAGGCGGCCGATGCGGTTGGACTGGAAGCTGGTGGTGATGTCGAGTTCGCCGCGCTTGATGCGTCGCTCGGCCGAGACCACGTCGGGCGTCGGATAGTGGTTGATGCGGTCGACGCAGACCTTGGCGGCGTCGAAATAGTTCGGATTCTTCTCGACCCGGATGTAGTCGCCCAGCCGCCAGTCGACGAGCTTGTAGGGGCCGTTGGAGACATAGCGCCCCGGCCGGACCCAGTCGTCGCCCCACTTCTCCACCACGTGCCTGGGCACCGGGAAGTAGCTCACATGCTTGACCAGTTCCGGCAGGTAGGGCGCGGGATGCACCAGCGTCAG
>JADZBR010000271.1 GCA_020852035.1 Caulobacteraceae bacterium | reverse complement strand
TCACGCCGATGCGTGTCCTCATCTGCTTGCTGGCCCTGCCGCTCGCCGCCTGCGCCGTCGGGCGCAAGGACGGCTCGCCCCAGATCCTGACGACCTCGGAGGCCAATCGCGAGGACCTGCAGGGGGCCATGAGCGCGCCGTTGCGCGACGTGAACGTGCTGCGGACCAAGATCCCGCCCGTGCTGCTGCAGGCCGCGTCCGATCCCTACGCGGTGCCGCCGGCCGGTTGCTCCGCCCTGCAGGCGCGGGTGGCCGAACTCGACGACGCCCTCGGCCACGACCTGGACTATGTGGCCCCCGACCCGACCATGCAGGACCAGGGGCGATCGAGCGCGCTCGGCTTCCTCAGCGGCGCGGCCTCGGACCTGATCCCCTTCCGCAGCTGGGTGCGGCGGCTCACCGGCGCCGAGCAGCATGACAGCATCGTGCGCCAGGCGATCACCGCCGGCGCGGTCCGGCGGGCCTATCTGAAGGGGCTGGGCGAGGCCAACGGCTGCCCCCCGCCGGCCACGCCGCAGCATCTGTCGCATCCCGCGCCGCCGGTGCAGCAGATGGACCGGCCGCTCTACCCGGTGCGCTGACGGCTCGAAAAGTCGCGGCGGAACGCCTCGAAACGGCCCTCGGCGATCGCCTGGCGCATGGCGGCCACCAGCGCCTCGAAGAAAGCGACGTTGTGCCAGGAGAGCAGCACCTGGCCGAGGATCTCCTCGGCCTTCACCAGGTGGTGCAGATAGGCCCTCGAATAGTCGCGGCTGGCCGGGCAGTCGCTGGCCTCGTCCAGCGGCGCCTCGTCCTCGGCGAAGCGGGCGTTCTTCAGGTTGATCGGCCCGTCCCAGGTCCACGCCTGGCCGTGGCGGCCCGAGCGGGTCGGCAGCACGCAGTCGAACATGTCGACGCCGCGGGCCACCGATTCCACCAGGTCGATCGGCTTGCCGACGCCCATCAGATAGCGCGGCCGGTCGGCCGGCAGCTGACCGGGAGCGTAGTCCAGCACCTCGCACATCGTCGCGTGCCCCTCGCCCACGGCCAGCCCGCCGATGGCGTAGCCGTCGAAGCCGATCTCGATCAGGCGCTCGGCGGACTCCTTGCGGAGCGCCTCGGTGGTCTGGCCCTGCTGGATGCCGAACAGCGCCTGGGTGTCCCTCTGGCCGAAGGCGGCCTTGCAGCGCGCGCCCCAGCGGGCCGAGAGCCGCATGGCCTCGGCCGCGGCGGCCTCCTCGGCCGGCCAGGCGACCAGCTGGTCAAGCTGCATGACGATGTCGGAGCCCAGCAGGTCCGCCTGGATCTCCATCGACCGCTCGGGGCTCAGCACATGGCGCGAGCCGTCGATATGGCTCTGGAAGGTGACCGCCTCCTCGGTGACCTTGGCGATCTTGGAGAGCGACATCACCTGGAACCCGCCGCTGTCCGTCAGGATCGGCCGCGCCCAGCGCATGAACCGGTGCAGCCCGCCCAGCCGCCTGATGCGCTCGGCCGTCGGCCGCAGCATCAGGTGGTAGGTGTTGCCGAGCAGGATGTCCGCGCCGGTCTGCGCCACCTGGTCGACGGTCAGCGCCTTCACCGTCGCCGCCGTGCCCACCGGCATGAAGGCCGGGGTGCGTATGTCGCCGCGCGGGGTCTTCAGCACGCCGGTGCGCGCCTTGCCGTCGGTCGCGGCGATCTCGAAGGGGAAGGCGGCCATCAGGCGGCGCGGAATAGCAAGCTGGCGTCGCCGTAGGAATAGCACCGGTAGCCCCCCGCGATGGCGTGGGCGTAGGCGGCGCGCATGGTCTCCAGGCCCGCGAAGGCGCTGACCAGCATGAACAGGGTCGACTTGGGCAGGTGGAAGTTGGTCATCAGCACGTCGGCGGCGCGGAAGCGGTAGCCGGGGGTGATGAAGATCGAGGTCTCGTCGGCGAACGGCCGGATGATCCCGTCCTCGCCGGTCGCGCTCTCCAGCAGCCGCAGCGAGGTGGTGCCGACGCAGACAATGCGCCCGCCGGCGGCGCGGACGGCGTTCAGCGCCTCGGCGGTCGCGGTGGAGACCTCGCCGTATTCCGGATGCATGCGGTGCTCGGCGACGTCTTGCGTCTTCACCGGCAGGAAGGTGCCCGCGCCGACGTGCAGAGTGACGCGGTGGGTCGAGACGCCGGCCTCGGCCAGCCGCGCGAAGAGGTCGTCGGTGAAGTGCAGGCCGGCTGTCGGCGCGGCCACTGAGCCGTCCTCGCGGGCGTAGACGGTCTGGTAGTCGGCGCGGTCGCGCTCGTCCTCCGGCCGCCGGGCGGCGATGTAGGGCGGCAGCGGCATCTCGCCGGCCGCGGCGATGGCGTTGTCGAGGTCAGGCCCGGAGAGGTCGAAGGCCAGCACGATCTCGCCGCCCTCGCCCTTTTCCGCGACCGTCGCGTCAAGGGCGCCCAGCAGGCAGGCGCGGTCGGCGCTCTCACCGAAGCTGACGCGGTCGCCCACCGCCAGCTTCTTCCCCGGCCGGGCGAAGGCGCTCCAGCGGTCCTGGGCCAGACGCCGGTGCAAGGTCGCCTCCACGGCGATGTCGGAGCCTTCCCGGCGTCGTCGCCCCTTCAGCCGCGCCGGGATCACCCGCGTATCGTTGAGGACCAGGACGTCGCCGGGCCGCAGCCACGCCGGCAGATCACGGGCATGCGCATCGACCAGCGGCTGGCCCGGCCGCACCACCAGCATCCGCGCGGCGTCGCGCGGCGCAGCCGGGCGCAGCGCGATGCGGTCTTCCGGCAGGTCGAAGTCGAAATCGGCGAGCAGCATGGAACGCCCGGCAAGGCCACGCCCGGCGGTCGGCGTCAAGCGAGGGCGCTCCCCGGTGTGATTCGCGGGCCTTGACTCGCGGCCGCATCGGCGCTGTGAATAATGAGAACAAAACACGAACTCATGCACCTCGCAACTCACCTCCCCCCGCGATTGCGCCAGACGCTCCTCAGCCCGGAGCAGCCAAACGCGCACGCGCTCTTCACCACCGGGGCCGACCAGCTGGACGACCTGCTGGGCGGCGGGCTGGCGCGCGGCGCCCTGCACGAGGTCTATGCCGAGACCGCGCCGGATTGCGCGACGGCGGCGGGGTTCACCCTCGCCCTGGCGCTGCGGGCGGCCGGCGATCGCGCGATCGTCTGGGCCCGCCAGGACTACGCCGGGATCGAGGCGGGCGGCCTCTACGGACCAGGCCTGGCCGCGCTCGGCTTCGATCCGGCCCGGCTGATCCTTGTCGAGGCCCGGGACGTGCTCGGCATCCTGCGCGCAGGGGCCGAAGCCGCCCGCTGCCCGGCGGTAGGCGCCGTGCTCATGGAGCCGTGGGGCGAAGCCAGGCCCCTGGACCTCACCGCCAGCCGGCGTCTGACCCTCGCCGCCGACCAGTCCGGCGTGACGGTGTTCCTTACGCGCGCGGCGGCGACGCCCCGGCCCAGCGCCGCCGCCAGCCGCTGGAGCGTTCGCCCGCGCCCCTCGCGGCTGATGGAGGCCGACGCGCCCGGCTGGCCGGCCTTCGCCCTCACCCTGCTCCGCCACCGCGCGGGGCTTTCCAGGCAAACCTTCGATGTGGAGTGGGACGGTGAGCAACGCGCCTTCGCCGACCTCGCGCCGCTACCTGGCCCTGTGGCTGCCGTTCCTCCCGGTGGAACGCTGGTCGAAGGTCAAGGGGCGCTGCGGCGGGCCGGCTGACCCGCCGCTGGTCCTGACCGAAAAAGTGGGGAACGCCGTGCGCCTGGTCGCCCTCGACCGGCGGGCGCTGGCGCTCGGCCTGGTCGCCGGCCTGACCCTGGCCGACGCCCGCGCCCGCACGCCCGAGCTTACCGTCGACGACCTGGACCCGCACGCCGACGCACGCCTGATGGAGCGCCTGGCCGACGACGCCGACCGCTGGAGCCCGATGGTGGCGCTCGATCCGCCGCACGGCCTGATGCTCGACATCACCGGGGGGGCGCACCTCTTCGGCGGCGAGGCGGCCCTGCGCGGCCATGTAATCCAGCGGATGCGCTGCCTCGGCCTTTCCGCCCGCGCCGCCGTCGCCGGCACGCCCGAGTGCGCCAGGGCCCTCGCCCGCTTCGGCCGCGCCGGCGTGGTCCCGCCCGGCGGGGAGCGAGCCGCCGTCGCCGCCCTGCCCGTCGCAGCCCAGGAGGCGCCGCCGGAGGCGACCATCGCGCTTACCCGCGCCGGCCAGAAGACCCTCCGCCAGCTCCCCGACCGCCCGACCCTGCCGCTCTCCGCCCGCTTCGGCCAGGCGCTGAGCGAGCGCCTGCGCCGCATGCTCGGCCAGGCCGACATCCGCATCCGCCCCCGCCGCCCCCTCCCCGCCATCGCCGTCGAGCGCGGGTTCGCCGAACCCATCGGGCGCACTGAAGACATCGAAGCGGTGGTGCGGGATCTGACCCTGGACGCCATCGAGACGCTCCAGGGCCGCGGCGAAGGCGGCCGCGCCTTCGAGACCGCCTTCTTCCGCACCGACGGGGAGGTCTTCCGTCTGGCCGTCGAGACCGGTCGTCCTTCGCGCGACGCCGCCGCGGTGATGCGCCTATATCGGGAGAAGTTGGACGCCCTGGCCGATCCTCTCGACCCGGGCTTCGGCTTCGATCTCATCCGCCTTTCCGTCATGGCCGCCGAGCCGCTCGCTCCCGCCCAGGCCGACTTCGAGGGCCGCGCGCCGCTGGCCGACCAGGTCGGCGACCTCGTCGACCGCCTGACCGCCCGTTTTGGCCGTGAACGGGTCAAGGCCCTGACGCCGGTCGACACCCACAACCCCGACCGCGCCCAGCGTCACCGGCCGGCCGCCGAGGCGTCGCCGTCCTGGCCCGCGCCCTGGCTCGAACGCCTGCCGGACGACCCGCCCGGCCGTCCGCTGCAACTGTTCGACCCGCCTCAGCCGATCGAAGCGCTGGCCGAAGTCCCCGACGGCCCGCCCGCCCGCTTCCGCTGGCGGCGCGTGCAACACGCCGTCGCCTTCGCCGAAGGCCCCGAACGCATCGCGCCGGAATGGTGGCTGACGCCTGCGAACGCCCTGACCCGCGACTACTTCCGCCTCGAGGACTCCGAGGGCCGCCGCTTCTGGGTGTTCCGCGAGGGGCTCTACGAGCGCGAGACCGAGGCGCCCCGCTGGTTCCTGCACGGCGTCTTCGCATGATGCGCTACGCCGAACTGGCCACGACCAGCCACTTCTCCTTCCTGCGTGGCGCCTCCAAACCAGCCGAACTGGTGCTGCGGGCGCTGGTGCTCGAACACGCCGGCATGGGGATCGCCGACCGCAACACCCTCTCCGGCGTCGTGCGCGCCTGGAGCGCGCTACGGGACCTTCGCAAGGACGGCCTGCCGCCGCCGGAGAAGAAGCGCGAAGGCGGCTCACCTGGTGAATACCGCTGGGTCGAGCGGCATGACATCGCCGCCTACAAAGCCTTTTCCGATGAGATCAAGGCCAAGGCTCAGACCTTCAAGCTGCTCACCGGCGCGCGCCTGGTCTTTGAGGACGGAACGCCGGACATCATCGTCTATCCGCAGAACCGTGCCGGCTGGGGCGACCTCTGCCGCCTGCTCACCAAGGGCAACCGGCGGGTGAAGAAGGGCGACTGCCAGCTCTTCCTGGACGACCTGCTGAGGGCGACCGGGGACCTCCTCCTGATCGTCATGCCCGGCGCGCGCCCGGCCGACCTTTCCGAACCCCTCTCGCGCCTGGCGGAGGCCGCCCCCGGCGCCGTCTGGCTGGCCGCCGTCATGAACCGTCGAGGCGACGACGCCCGCCGCCTAGTGCGCCTCCAGAGGATCGCCGATGTCGCGCGCGTTCCCCTACTGGCGGTGAACGATGCCCTCTACGACCGCCCCGAGCAACGCGATCTGCAGGATGTCGTCAGCTGCATCCGCGAAGGGGTGACCATTGAAACGGCCGGCCGTCTGCTGGACGCCAACGCCGAACGCCACCTGAAGCCGCCCGAGGAAATGGCGCGGCTTTTCCGCAAGACGCCGCAAGCCATCGCCGAGATTGGCGACATCCTCGATCGAGTCGACTTCGACCTAGAACAATTGAAATACGAATATCCCCGCGAACCGATCCCACCCGGCTACACGCCGGCCCAGTGGCTGGAGGAGGTCACCTGGCGCTGCGCCGAGATGCGCTACCCCCAGGGCATACCGGAGAAGGTCCAGAACCTGCTGCGCGACGAACTCGCGCTGATCAGGAAAAAGCAGATCGAACAGTACTTCCTGACGATCATGACCATCGTCCGGTTCGCCGAAGGCGAAGGCATCCTCTTTCAGGGCCGTGGTTCAGCGGCCAATTCAGCAGTCTGCTATGTGCTCGGCATCACGGCGGTCGACCCTGCCGAACACGACCTGCTGTTCGCCCGGTTCCTGTCTGAGGAACGGGACGAACCGCCGGATATCGATGTCGATTTCGAGCACGAACGGCGCGAGGAGGTGATTCAGCACGTCTACAAGACCTACGGCCGCGACCGCGCGGGGATCGCCGCCACCGTCATCCACTATCGCCCCCGCAGCGCCATTCGAGACGTCGGCAAGGCGCTGGGCCTTACCGAGGACGTTACGGCCCGGCTGGCCGGAACGGTGTGGGGCAGCTGGGGCCGGGAAATCCACGACCACCAAGTGAATGAAGCCGGCCTGGCGAACGACAACCCCCAGGTTCGCCGCGCGGTTGACTTGGCGGTGCGCCTGCTCGGCGCGCCACGACACCTATCGCAGCACGTGGGCGGCTTTGTCCTGACGCAGGGACGGCTCGATGAACTCGTGCCGATCGGCAACGCCGCCATGGAAAATCGCACCTTCATCGAGTGGGACAAGGACGACATCGACGCCCTTCAGCTGATGAAGGTCGATGTGCTGGCGCTTGGCATGCTCACCTGCATCCGCAAGGCCTTCGACCTGATGCGCGCGCACGAGGGCGCGGACTACGAACTGGCCACCGTTCCCAAGGATCAGGCGGACGTCTACGACATGCTCTGCGAGGGGGACTCCCTGGGCGTCTTCCAGGTCGAAAGCCGCGCCCAGATGAGCATGCTGCCGCGCCTTCGGCCGCGAAACCTCTACGACCTCGTCGTGGAGGTGGCGATCGTTCGCCCCGGCCCCATTCAGGGGAACATGGTACACCCCTATCTGAAACGACGCGCCGATCCGCGTTCGGTCGTTTTTCCGCGTCCCTCTCCGGAACACGGCCCAGAGGACGAACTCCAGGGGGTTCTCGGGAAGACTTTGGGCGTCCCGCTCTTTCAGGAGCAGGCCATGAAGCTGGCGATGGTCGCGGCCAAGTTCACGCCTGAGGAAGCCAATAAGCTGCGCCGCGCCATGGCGACATTCCGCAACGTCGGCACCATCGGCACCTTCGAAAAGATGCTGGTCGAGCGCATGGTGGACCGCGGCTACGAGCGCGAATTCGCCGAGAACTGCTTCAAGCAGATCCGCGGCTTCGGCAGCTATGGCTTCCCGGAAAGCCACGCCGCGTCCTTCGCCAAGCTGGTCTACGTCTCCTCCTTCATCAAACGCCGCCATCCGGCCGCCTTCGCCTGCGCCCTTCTGAACTCCCAGCCGATGGGCTTCTACGCGCCGGCGCAAATCGTCCGCGACGCTCAGGAGCATGGTGTGGAGGTGCGACCGCCCGATTTGAACGCCAGCTTCTGGGATAACACGCTCGAGGCGGGCGAGGACGGACGGCCTGCCTTGCGTATCGGTTTTCGCCAGATCGATGGCTTCAAGGAAGACGAGGCCGAGAAGCTCGTGAAGGCGCGAGGCGAGGACTACGCCTCGGTCGAAGACCTTTTCATGCGCGCGCGCCTGCCGAACGGCATGCTGCGCAAGCTGGCCGACGCCGACGCCATGCGCTCCATCGGCCTCGACCGGCGCCGCGCGCTCTGGGCGGTGCGGCGGCTGCCGGACGATGCGCCGCTCGATTTCTTCCGCGACGCCGAGGCCTGCGAACTCGGCGACGAGCCGGATACGGACCTGCCGGCCATGCCGCTCTCGGAGCATGTGGTGGTCGATTACCAGACCACGCGGCTCTCCCTGAAGGCGCACCCGATGCGCTTCCTGCGGCCGATGCTGCGGGCCGAGGGCGTCTCCTCCAGCACCGAGGTTCGCCAGGCCCGCGACGGCGCCCGCGCCCGCGTCGCCGGCGTGGTGCTGATCCGCCAGCGGCCGGGCACGGGCAAGGCGGTGTTCATCACCCTGGAGGACGAGACCGGGATCACCAACGT
>JADZBR010000270.1 GCA_020852035.1 Caulobacteraceae bacterium | reverse complement strand
GCGGCGCTGGACGAGACCGGCCGCCTGCTGCTCCGCGCCCTCGCCCCGCGGCTCGAGCTGCCGGAGGACCACTTCGACCCGCTGGTGCGCCACGGGACCTCGATCCTGCGCATCCTGCACTATCCGCCCGTGGCGCCGGATACGCCGGACGGCTGCGTCCGCTCGGCCGCCCACGAGGACATCAACTTCCTGACCATCATGGTCGCCGCCAAGGGCAAGGGCCTGGAGCTGCTCGACCGCGACGGGAGCTGGCTGGCCGTCGAGACCGAGCCCACCAACCTGATCGTCGATTCCGGCGACATGCTGGCCCGCATGACCAACGAGGTGATCCCCGCCACCACCCACCGGGTGGTCAACCCGATCGGCCCGAACGTCGACCGCTATTCCCTGCCCTTCTTCATGCACCCGGCCTCGGACGTCTCGCTGAAGGTGCTGCCGGCGTGCCTCGGCGAGGGGCCGAAGCACCCGGAGATCACCGCCGGCGAATACCTCGCCGAACGCCTGCGGGAGATCGGCCTGGCGCCCGCCGCCGGCTGAGCGGCTTCGCCTTATTGCGGTCGCAGGGACGATGGAGCGTTCGGCATGCGCCTGGTCCTGTGTTCCGTCATCGCCCTCTCGGTCCTCGCCACGGCCGCCGCCGCCGAGACCACGCCCGTGGAGACCGCGCCGCAAAGCACCGAGGACCAGATCGACGCCTACCTGCGCTCCTCGCCGGCCCTTTCGCTCCCGAGCGACGAGGAGATCGACGCCCTGCAGGAGGCCCGCGAGCGCAAGGTCCACGGCGAGGTCGCCGTCGCCGTCGGCTCGCATGGCTATCGCGACGTCTACGCCCGCTCGGACTTCCCGGTCGGCAAGACCGGCACGCTGAGCCTGGCGGTGCGCGACTCGCGCTTCAAGGGCCGCTTCGGCCGTCATGAGCGGCAGGGCGTCTCGCTGGGCCTGGCGATGGGCGACGCCGCCACGGCCCGCGACTGCCGCTGGGCCATGCCGCACGACGCCCCCGAGCCCGGCCGCAACGAGGGCGGCCGGTGCGAAGCCGACCGCATCCACCGCCTCGGCCCCGCGCCGCTGGGCCGGCCGATGTTCTGAGGGGCGCCTGCCCCCTTGCCGAACGCCCCGCCGCACCCGATCCTGCCGGCTCCAGGACAGTTGGGGAACGATCATGCGCAGGGCTTTGGCGGGATTGGCGGCGGTGGCGGTGATGGCGGCCGTGGGCGGCGCGTCCGCTGAACCGCGCCCCTACAAGTCGCTGAACTCGAAATCTCCGGACGGCCCGGTCGAGGCCGAAATGGACGCCGACCACAAGGACGGCCGCTTCGCCGGCGCGGCGCGGGAAACCCGCGACATCGTCAGCCAGCCGGCGCGTGACGTCGGCATCATGCGCACCAGGATCCCGCCGGTGCTCGTCGAAGCCAGCGCCTCCCCTTACAGCCTGGCGGGCCTGAAGAGCTGCCGGCAGCTCTCCACCGAGATCGTCGCGCTGAACGCCGTTCTCGGCCCCGACTACGGCGCCCCGCCGCCGGCCCAGCGCGGCCGGGCCGGCGCGATCGCCTCGGCCGGCGGACGGGCGGTGGTCAACTCCATCATCCCCTTCCGGGGCGTGGTGCGCGAGGTCACCGGCGCGGCGCCGGCTGAGCGGCAGTACAACGCCGCCGTCGACGCCGGGCTCGCCCGTCGCGGCTTCCTGCGCGGGGTGCATCAGACCCGCAAGTGCAAGACGCCGACCTAAACGGAGGCTTCAGGACTCCGGCGGCTCGGCGAGCGACAGCGGCGGGGTGACCGCCTCCAGCGGCTTGCGCTCGGCCGCGAAGCCCAGGGTCCAGGCCGCCAGGGCGCCCAGCAGCATCAGCCCCCCGCCCAGCGCATAGCCCAGCATGATCTGGCCGCGCTCGCCCGTCTGGATCAGCGCGCCGACCAGCGCCGGTCCGCCGAGGCCGCCGACCAGGGTGCCGAAGGCGTAGAAGATCGAGATGCTTACCGCCCGGGTCTCCAGCGGGAAGCTCTCGCCGATGGTGAGATAGGCCGCGCTGGCGCCCGCCGAGGCGAAGAAGAAGATCACCGTCCAGGCGATGGTCTGCTGGGTCGCGTCCAGCACCCCGGCGCGGAACAGGAAGCCGGTGCCGATCATCAGCACTCCGGCCAGCCCATAGGTCAGCGCGATCATCGGCTTGCGCCCGACGCTGTCGAAGAGGTGGCCGAGCAGCAGCGGCCCCATGAAGTTGCCCGCCGCGAACGGCAGGATGAACCAGCCGATGTTCTGCGGCTCCACGCCATAGAAGCGGCTCAGCACCATCGCATAGGTGAAGAAGATGGCGTTGTAGCAGAACGCCTGGGTGGCCATCAGGGTGATGTTCAGCACCGTGCGCTTGGGATAGGTGCGGAAGAGCGCGCCGGCGATCTGCAGCCAGCTGGCGTGGCCGGCGCGGCGCAGGAAGATGCGCGGCAGCTCCTCCTGCGGCAACGGCCCGTGGCGGCGCGCCACCCCGGCCTCGATCCGCTCGACGATCGCCTCGGCCTCCTCGGGGCGGCCGTGGGTCATCAGCCAGCGGGGGCTTTCTGGGATCATCCGGCGCACGAAGATGATCACCAGCGCCAGGAGCCCGCCGATCACGAAGGCGAGGCGCCAGCCGTACTCCTGCGGCACCAGGTCCGGGTTCAGCACCAGCACCGAGCCGAACGCGCCCAGCGCCGCGCCGACCCAGAAGCTGCCGTTGACCGTCAGGTCCACCACGCCGCGCCGGCGCGCCGGGATCAGTTCCTGGATCGCCGAATTGACCGCCCCGTACTCACCGCCGATCCCCGCCCCGGTGATGAACCGGAAGAGTACGAACGACCAGAAATCCCACGAAAAGCCGGTGGCGATGGTCCCGACCAGGTAGACGAACACCGTCACCGTGAAGAGCCGCTTGCGCCCGAACCGGTCGGTGAGCCGGCCGAAGACCAGCGATCCCAACACCGCGCCGGCGATATAGGCGCTGCCGGTGAGCCCGACCTCGGTGGCGGTGAAATCCAGCGCCCCGGGCGCGGCGATCGCCGGCGACAGCGAGCCGACCACCGTCACCTCCAGCCCGTCGAGGATCCAGATGATCCCCAGGGCGATGACCACCAGCCAGTGGAAGCGGCTGAACGGCAACCGGTCGAGCCTGGCCGGCACGTCGGTCGAAAAGATCACATCGGGCGATTTCACCAAACCGCTTCCAGCCTCCCTGTCTCGCTGTCGATCCCCGGTAACGCGCGACGCGCGCCCGGGATGCTATCGGCGCCTTTCGCGTTCTTGCATGTCTTCCCCTGGCGACCTCGGCCGCTCACGCGATTGTCAAGCTCGCCGCGGGCGGAACGCCGTTCCGCGATGTTAAGGTCGGGACCGAGGGCGAACGGGATGGGAGAACGCGGCTTGGAAGATCATTCGGACACCGTGCTGCTGGTCTGCAGCGACGAAGAGCGTTCGCGCGACCTCCTGGAACGGCTGGTGGAGGGCGGCTTCGGGGTTGTCGGCCCGGCGCCCAACGCGGCCCTGGCCTTGGCCCTGGCCGCCCAGGCGGCGCCCACCGTAGCCCTGGTGGCCCGCCCGCCGACCGGGCGG
>JADZBR010000269.1 GCA_020852035.1 Caulobacteraceae bacterium | reverse complement strand
GACACGGCTCAGATTGGCGGTGCGCCCCATGATGAAACGGCGGGTCGGGAACGCCGCCTCGATGCGCGCCTTGGCCTCTTCCTCGACGCAGTTGAATGGACACGGCGGCAGGAAGTCGCCGTCGGGCAGTTGCGGCACCTCGTCATAGTTGCCGCTGACCCCGGCGAAGGCTTCGACGTGGTCGTACCAGGGCGCCAGATCCTCGTAGCGAATCGGCCAGTCGACCCCGTGCCCGTCCTTGAGGTTGGATTCGAAGTCATCCGGCGCCCAGCGGTAGGACTGCCGCGCCCAGGTCAATGAGCGCCCGCCCAGGTGATAGCCGCGGATCCAGCGGTAGGGCTTCCCCGGCACGGTCTCGTAGGGGTAATCGTGATCGCTGGCCCAGAACTTCTTGTTCGAGTTGAAGAGGGCGTAGCTGACGCCCTCGTAATAGGGGTAATGCAGCTCGCGCTCCTCGAGCGGCACCTGGTCCTCGCGCGGATGCAACCGGCCGGCTTCCTCGTGGCTGTAGTCGGCCCCGTGCTCCACGTCCGGCCCGCGCTCCAGCATCAGCACCTTCAGGCCCCGCTCGCACAGCTCCTTGGCGACCCAGCCGCCGCTGATGCCCGAACCCACGACAATCGCGTCGAACTGCACTCTCACCCCCCTACGCTTCGCCCGCATTCGCATCGAACAATGCGATGGCGTTCCTGAGCGCGGCGATGGGCTCGCCGCGCGGAATGAATTCATGGCCGACCCAGCGGTCATAACCCAGATGGCGCAGGAGGCCGGCGATCGCGCGCCAGTTGATCTCCTGACGGTCGTCCAGGTCGCGCCGTCCGGGCGCGCCGGCCGTGTGGACATGCCCGATGAGGTCGAAGTTCGCCTTGATGGTGCGCGACAGGTCGCCTTCCATCAACTGCATATGGTAGCCGTCATAGAGCAGCTTCAGCGCCGGCGAGGCGATCTGACGCACGACCTCGGCGCCGAAGGCGGTCCGGTCGCATTGCTGCCCCGGATGGTCGACCTTGCTGTTGAGGAGCTCGATGAGCAGCCGGACGCCGGCGCCGGAGGCGTGCGCCGTGACCGGAGCCAGTCCCTCCACGCAGGCGGCGATGGCGCGCGCGTCGTCGCCGTCGCCGAAGCGGTTGCCCGCGAACACGATCACCGCCTCGACGCCGCCCTCGGCCGCCCTGTCGATCTTCGCCCGCACTTCGGTCTGGAGCGCGGCGTGGCGCGCTGGGTCGTTGAAGCCCTCTTCCAGCCGGTGGCCGCTGACGGTGACCAGCGCCAGCCCGACGTCGCGTGCGAGCGGCCAGTGCGCCTCCGGCAGCATCTCGACGCCGCGCGCGCCGGCCGCCGCCGCCGCATGCAGGAACGCCGCCGGCTCGACCGCCCCGCCCATCGTGAACGACCACCAGGCGAAGCTCTGCCGCATCCAAGATCCCCGCGCTCAGTGCCATCCGGCTGCCGGCTCATCGCCGGTCCGCCACGCAGGTAGAGCCCGGCGCGGTCGGCATGCAAGCCGCTTCAACGCACCGGCTCGCCGCACATTGCGGTATCCGACGGAATCGGGCGGGCGGCGCGTGTAAGCCCCTGAGGGAGGCCGCCCGAGGGGCCGACATGAACAAGATGGACCAGGCGATCGCCGCCAACCGCTTCGGCCTCGGCGCGCGGCCGGGAGATTTCGACCTGGGCGACGGCGCGCGAGAACGGCTGATCGCACAGGTCGCCGATGCGGGCGCGTTCCGGCTGGACGCACCTGGTCTGAGCAGCGGGCCGCAAGCGGTCGAGGCGCTGGCGGTCTATCGGGGAAATCGGCGAGCACGCAGGTCGGCCAAAGCGGACGCCAGCGGGCCTTCGACCGGCGCCGCGCAAGATTCCGAGCGCATGTCGGACGAGGCGGCGGCGATTCTTCAGCCGATTCGCCAGCTGAACCAGCTTTCCCAGGCCGACATGCAGGCGCGGATGGAGCGGGCCCTGACCACCGAGACGGGCTTCGCCGAGCGCCTGGCGTGGTTCTGGGCCAACCATTTCACCGTCGCGGCCACCAAGGCGGCGACCATTCCGTTCCCCGGACCGTTCGAGCGGGAGGCGATCCGGCCGCACCTGACGGGCTCGTTCGAGGACCTGCTGGTCGCCTCGACGCGCCATCCGGGGATGCTGCTCTACCTGGATCAGGCGCGGTCGATCGGGCCGAACTCGGTCGCCGGTCGAAGACGCGAGGCCGGCCTCAACGAGAACCTGGCGCGCGAGATCCTGGAACTGCACACGGTCGGCGTCCACGGCGGCTACGGTCAGCCGGACGTGACCGAATTCGCCAAGGCCCTGACCGGCTGGACCTTCGCGAGCGACCGCATCCCTCGGCGTATTCGCGGCGACGTGGGCGAGTTCATGTTCCTGACCCCCGCGCACGAGCCGGGCGCGCGCCGGGTGCTCGGCAAGACCTATCCCGAAGGAGGTGAAGACCAGGCGCGGTCCATTCTCGCCGATCTGGCGCGCCATCCCGCCACCGCCCGCCACGTGG
>JADZBR010000268.1 GCA_020852035.1 Caulobacteraceae bacterium | reverse complement strand
GCCAGCAGGCCGACACCGGCACCAAGATGATCCACCTGGGCGCCAATACGAAGTCGCGGATCATCTCCAAGGGGATCAGCGCCGGGCGCTCGTCCAACACCTACCGGGGCCTGGTCTCGGCGCACCCGAAGGCCAAGGGCGCGCGCAACTTCACCCAGTGCGACAGCCTGCTCATCGGCAAGTCGTGCGCCGCCCACACCGTGCCCTACATCGAGGCCCGCAACGGCCAGGCGGTGTTCGAGCACGAGGCGACGACCACACGGCTCTCCGAGGACCAGCTCTTCTACGTGATGCAGCGCGGGCTCAGCCAAGAGGAGGCCGTGCAACTGCTGGTCAACGGCTTCGTCAAGGACGTGCTGCAGGAGCTCCCGATGGAGTTCGCCGTGGAGGCGCAGAAGCTGGTGGCGATTAGTCTCGAAGGCAGCGTGGGGTGAGTTTCTCTTCTGACATACTCAAAACAGCTCACAAACACTGCGCTTCTCACAGAACGGAGGTTCAGGCTTCCCAAGCCTGCGGCTGCTTCTATTGCGGGCAAACCTATCCTCCGTCGGAGATCGAAGATTGGATAGAAGAGACCGGGGGTGAACTCTCTCAGAGGCCCGATCCCTGGACCGCGTTGTGTCCGCGCTGTGGGATTGATTCCGTCATTGGTGCTGCATCGGGATTTCCTGCTGCTGACCCTAAGTTTTTGGCTGCAATGCACGCTCGTTGGTTCGGTTGATCATGCTCTCAATTTCCAACCTTCACGCCTCTGTCGAAGACAAGCCGATCCTCAAGGGCCTCAGCCTGGAAATCCCGGCCGGCGAGGTTCACGCCATCCTGGGCCCGAACGGCGCCGGCAAGTCGACGCTCAGCTACGTTCTGACCGGCCGCGAGGGCTACGAGGTCACGCAGGGCGGCGCGACGCTGGACGGCGAGGATCTGCTGGCGCTGGACCCCAGCGAGCGGGCGGCGCGGGGCGTCTTCCTGTCGTTCCAGTACCCGCTGGAGATCCCCGGCGTGCCGGCGCTGACCTTCATCCGCACGGCGCTGAACGCCCAGCGCAAGGCGCGCGGCGAGGCCGAGCTTTCCGCGCCGGAGTTCCTGAAGCTGGCCCGCGAGAAGGCGCAATCGCTGAAGATCGACTTCGACATGCTGAAGCGCCCGCTGAACGTCGGCTTCTCAGGCGGTGAGAAGAAGCGGATGGAAATCCTTCAGATGGCGATCCTTTCGCCCCGCTTCCTCATCCTCGACGAGACCGATAGCGGCCTCGACATCGACGCCCTGAAGATCGTCGCTGACGGCGTCAACGCCCTGCGCGGGCCGGACCGCGCCATGCTGGTGATCACCCACTACCAGCGCCTCTTGGACTACATCCGCCCTGACCGCGTGCATGTGCTCGCCGATGGCCGCATCGCCGCGTCCGGCGGCCCGGAACTGGCGCTCGAACTGGAGCGCGAGGGCTACGACAAGTATGCGAGGGCCGCTTGAGCGCCGCTTTCGCCCTCACGGACCTGGACCTCGCTCGGCTCCCCGGCCGGCGCGACGAGGACTGGCGCTGGTCGGACCTGCGCGGCCTGATCCGCCAACCGGTCGAGGTCTCGCCGGAGCTGGACCGTCCGGCCGCGCCCGGCGGCGCCTTCATCGGGCTGGCGCGCGACGAGTTCGTGTTCGCCAACGGCCAGCTGAACGATTGGCCGCAAGAGGCGCTGTCGCCGGCCCTGGCTTTCCACCTGCATGACGACCCCGGCGCGGCGCGCATGGCGGACGTGATGCCGATGGCTCAGCTGGCCGCCGAACGCCACGTGGGACCGCCGCTGCACATCCTGACGGTCCGCGCGGGAGAGACCGCCGCCATCCGCTTCCGGTTCATCAGCCGGGCGACGGGCACGGGCCACCACCTGCGGCTGGGCGTCATGCTGGAGGCCGGCGCCCAGGCGGTGGTGCTGGAAAGTTACGAAGGGCAGGGGGAGGACTACCTCGCCAATGTCGCCCTGGAGTTCTACCTCGCCGATGGCGCGCGCCTGGAGCGCATCGCCGCCGCCGACGAGGCCGAGAGCGCGATCAGCGTCAGCTCCGCCGAGGTTCACCTGAAGCCGGGCGCGGCCTTCGCCCAGACCCTGCTGGTCGGCGGCGCCAAGCGCCAGCGGTTCGAGACCCAGATCTCGCACCCCGGCGGCGGGGCGGACGTACGCGCCGACGGGGTCTATCTGGTGGGCGGTCGCCGGCACGCCGACCTGACCAGCGTGGTCACCCACGAGGCCGTCGACGGGACCACCAGCCAGCTGATCAAGGGCGTCGCCCGCGATCAGGGCCGGGGCGTGTTCCAGGGCCGCATCGTGGTCGCCGAGGGCGCCGACCGCACGGACGCCCGGATGGGCCACCACGCCCTGATCCTCTCCGACCGGGCCGAGGTCGACGCCAAGCCGGAGCTGCTGATCTTCGCCGACGACGTGCAGTGCGCGCACGGCAATACGGTCGGGCGGCTGGACGAGGACGCTCTCTTCTACGCCATGCAGCGTGGCCTGCCGCCCGAGGCGGCGCGGGCGCTGCTCACCGAGGCGTTCGTCGGCGAGGTGATCGACCGGGTCGAACACGAAGGCGCGCGCGAAGCGGCGCGGACGTGGGTTTCCGAGCGGTTGGGAGGCGGGTGATGGTGGGTCGCCATTGCGTCCTTCGAGACGCGTTTCGCGCTCCTCAGGATGACGATCTCAGCAAAAACCTAGTCATGGTGAGGGCGGTCCTGAGCTTGTCGAAGGGCCGTGTCTCGAACCACGCAGGGCATAGCCGCCCATGACCTTCGACCCCGCCGCCATCCGCGCCGAGTTCCCGATCCTGCGACGGCAGGTGAACGGCCATCCGCTGGTCTATCTGGACAACGCCGCCTCGGCGCAGAAGCCGCGCGCGGTGATCGAGGCGATGGCGCGGGTGATGGAGGGCTCCTACGCCAACGTCCACCGCGGCCTGCACACCCTCGCCAACGAGACCACCGACGCCTACGAGGCCGCGCGGTCGAGCGTTGCGCGGTTCGTGGGCGCCGCACCCGAGGAGATCGTCTTCACCAAGGGCGGCACCGAGGCGGTCAACCTGGTCGCCGCGGGCCTGGCGGCCGACATCCAGCCGGGTGACGAGATCGTGCTCTCGCAGATGGAGCACCACGCCAACATCGTGCCCTGGCACTTCCTGCGCGAGCGGCAGGGGGCGGTGCTGCGCTTCGCCAAGGTCACCGACGACGGGCGGTTGGACCTCGACCACCTGAAGAGCCTGATCGGCGCGCGCACGCGCGTGGTCGCCATCAGCCACATGTCCAACGTGCTCGGCACCATCAACCCGGCCGCCGAGATCGTGCGGATCGCGCGTGAGGCCGGCGCCCTCGTCCTGCTCGACGGCTGTCAGGCCATCGTCCACCAGCCGGTGGACGTGAAGGCGCTGGACGTCGATTTCTACGTCTTCTCCGGCCACAAGCTCTACGGCCCCACCGGCATCGGCGCGCTCTACGGCAAGGCCGGGCGGCTGGCGGGCTTGCGGCCCTACCAGGGCGGCGGCGAGATGATCGGGACGGTCTCCGAGGAGGTGATCACCTACGCCGACCCGCCGCACCGCTTCGAGGCCGGCACGCCGCCGATCATCGAGGCGATCGGCCTGGGCGCGGCCATCGACTGGCTGGCCGGGCAGGACCGCGAGGCGATCGCCGCCCACGAGGCCGGGCTCTACGCCCGCGTGCGGGACAAGCTGAACGGCGCCAACTGGCTGCGCGTGCTGGGCGAGGCGCCGGGGAAGGGGGCGATCCTCTCCTTCACCGTCGAGGGCGCCCATGCGCACGACGTGGCGCAGATCCTCGATCGCTACGGCGTGGCGGTGCGGGCCGGCACGCACTGCGCCGAGCCCCTGATGGCGCGCTATGGCGTCACCTCGAGCGCGCGCGCTTCCTTCGCCCTATATAACACCGAGGACGAGGCCGACCGCTTCGTCGAGGCCCTCGTCAAGACACAGGCTTTCTTTGCGTAATGGATGACGCCGCCCCGATTTCCGAGACGCCTTCGGCCCTGTCGCAGCAGGAGCTGGATACGCTGACCGACAAGCTGATCGAACAGCTCAAGACGGTGTTCGACCCCGAGATCCCGGTCGACATCTACGAGCTCGGCCTGATCTACAAGGTCGATGTCTCCGACGACCGCGACGTGGTCATCGACATGACCCTGACCGCCCCGGGCTGCCCGGTGGCCGGCGACATGCCGGGCTGGGTGGAGACGGCCGTGAACGAAATCCCGGAAGTGAAATCCTGCAAGGTCGAGCTGGTGTTCGACCCGCCGTGGGACCCCTCGCGGATGTCCGACGAGGCCAAGCTGCAACTGAACATGTTCTGATCCGATGGAAACCGCTGTCCGCACCCGCCGCCCGCGCCCCAAGGTCGTCACGCTCAGCGACGCCGCCGCCGCGCGCGTGAAGGAGATCATGGCCGCCGCCGAGAAGCCCTATGCCGGCCTGCGCGTGGGGGTGAAGAACGGCGGCTGCGCGGGCCAGGAATACGTTCTCGAATACGCTGAAGCCGCCGACCCGCTGGACGAGGTGGTGGAGGACAAGGGCGTCACCATCCTCATCGAGCCCAAGGCGGTGCTGTTCCTGATCGGCTCGGAAATCGACTACGAGGTGACGCGCCTGGCCTCGAAGTTCGTCTTCCACAATCCCAACGAGACCGACGCCTGCGGCTGCGGCGAGAGCGTCACCATCGTGCCCCAGACCGCGGCCTGATGGCCGAACGGATCGCCACGGTCGAAGCGTTTCTGGAGAGCCAGTCGCCTGAACGGCGCCAAGCCATCGAACGGCTGAGGGCGATTATCCGCGAGGAGGCGCCTCAGGCCGAAGAGAAGATCAGCTATCAGCAGCCGACCTACATGCTGCACGGCTGGTTCATCTCGCTTGGCGCGGCGAAGAACCACCTTTCGTTCTATCCGATGAACAACACCACGGTGGCTCGGCACGCCGAGGCGCTGAAGGACTTCAAGACGCTCCCCGGCACCATCCAGTTCACGCCGGACCACCCGATCCCCGAGGTGCTGGTGCGCCAGATCGTGCGCGAACGTCTCGCCGAGAACCTTGCACGCAAGGCCGAGAAGGATGCGTCCAAAGCGGCGAAGAAGGCCGGCTAGGGCCTGATCCCTCAAGTTGAATCGGACCCATCCCTAAAACACCGTCATCCTGGGCCTTGTGCCCAGGATCCCTGTCGCAGCTTCTCTATCGTCCGGAGTCCTGGACACCGCCGGTCGGCGGCTCGCAAGGCCGGCGTGGGAAGCGCCGATAGAGGGGTCCTGGGCACAAGGCCCAGGATGACGCGGGTGGGGGGCGACGTCTCGGCTATCGCGGCGCTTCAGCAAGACCCCATCCGAGCCGCTTCGCGGCCCACCCTCCCCACGAGGGGGAGGGTGATCAGCGTCCCTGGAACTGCGCCGGGCGCTTCTCGATGAAGGCGCGGACGCCCTCGCCGAAGTCGCGGGTGCGCGAGGCGTCACGCTGAATGGTGCGCTCATCCCAGAGCTGGTCGGCCCAGTGGGCGTCCAGCGAGCGCCACATGATCTGGCGGATCATCGTCACCGAGGCCGGTCCCGAAGCCAGCTTGTCGGCGAAATCGCGGGCCGTCGCCATCAGTTGGTCGTCGGGCACGCAGCGGTTGACGAGGCCCCAGTCCAGCGCCGTCGCCGCCGGCACCTTGTCGCCCATCAGGGTCATTTCCATCGCCCGCGCGCGGCCGATCATGCGCGGCAGCAGGTAGGTCGAGCCGCCGTCCGGGATCAGGCCGATCCGCCGAAAGGCTTGCAGGAAATAGGCGCTCTCGCCCGCCACGATGATGTCGCCCATCAGCGCCAGCGAGCAGCCGACGCCGGCCGCCGCCCCGTTCACCGCCGTCACGATCGGCAGCTTGTAGTCGCGCAGCATGGTCACGAAGGGGTTGTAGACGGTCTCCAGCGCCGAACCGGCGTCCGGACCGTCCGGGCTGGGCGCCTCGCGCTGGCCAGGCCCGCCGCCGGCGGTCAGGTTGGCGCCCGAGCAGAAGCCGCGGCCTTCGCCGGTCAGGATCACCGCCCGCGCGCCGCCTTCGGCGACCTCGCCGAACGCCTGGGTCAGTTCCTGGGCCATGTCGACGCCGGCCGCGTTCAGCGTCGCCGGATCTGCCAGGGTGATGGTGGCGATGGCGCCGTCGCGCTCGACGCGGATCTTGCTGTAGGCCATTTGGCGTCCTCCCTTGTTCGCCAGCTAAGGCGGGGGACGCAGCGTCACGCCAGCGGTTTTCGCGTCAGGCGGCGCGGGACTTGTCGTCGGCCACGGTCACGCGGTTGCGGCCCGTGCGCTTGGAAGCGTAGAGCGCCGAGTCGGCCCGCTCCATCACCGAGTGCATGCTCTCGCCGGGCCGCCGCTCGGCGATGCCCGCCGACACGGTGACCGCCCCGAGATCTTCGTTGGTCGAGCGGCGCTTCAGCATGCGCGAGCCGACCTCCATGCGGATCTCTTCCAGGGCGGCGGTCACCGGCGCGCCGACCTCGCCGGGGAAGATGATCGCGAACTCCTCGCCGCCATGCCGCGCCGCCAGCCGGGGCGGGGCGCCCAGGCGGCCAATGACGCTGGCCACATAGCGGATCACCTGGTCGCCGGTCTGATGACCCCAGGTGTCGTTGAAGTTCTTGAAGTGGTCGATGTCGATCAGAGCCAGGGTCAGGCTCTCGCCGTTCTCCTCGGCTTCGGCGCAGGCGCGGGCGAACTCCTCGTCGAACGCCTTGCGGTTGGCCAGATTGGTGAGTCCGTCGGTGGTGGCGTCGCGGCGCACCTGCTCCAGGTGCTCTCGCAGGCGGCCGAGTTCGGCGGTGGACTCGGAGAGCTGGATTTCCAGGGTCTTGTTTTCGGCCTGCACCCGCTCGGTCGCGGCCGACAGGTCGGCGACCATCGCCTTGAGCGCACCCGGGTCGAGGTCCTTGTCGAGCTTCCGGTCTGCGCCGGCCAGGGTCTTGCCGTAGGCGGCGCTGGATTTCTGGGCGGTGGCGATCGCCTCGCTGACGGTCGCCAGTTCCTTGGAGAGGGCGTCGCCGGCGTCGCGGATCTGCTCGTTCAGGCGCAGTTTCGGCAGGTGCGCCGCGGCCAGTTCTTCGGCGACCTGGTCGGTGAACGCTTCGCCCATCTCCAGGATGCGCGTGACCTCGCGCGCCAGGGCGCTGGCCGGATGGGCCACGACATTGATGAAGAGTTCGTAGTTCAGCGCCGTCGGCCAGACCTGATGGCGCTCCATCAGTTCAACCGCCTTGTGCGCCAGGCCATAGGCGCCCGGCGTGCGCAGACTTTGTTCAACCTCGCCCGACATCTGGCCCCCTTCCGCCGAGGTCCCACCCCCGTACGGATAAGGCCGCGACGCTAGGCCGCAGAGTCAAACGAGCGGTTAAGCGGGGCGCTGCAACCGCTAGTTTTTTGGAGCCGCGCGCATCAAAAACGCCGGCGTTTCAGACCCAAAGCCGATAACACGACCTTCTTCGCGCTCCGGTTGCCGCTCACGGCGGCGCGGCGGCTCGCCGCCGGAATCCGGCCGGGCGGGCGCAGATTCGCGCGGGCGTTCCAGCCGTTCGCGCCGGCGCGGCCGCTCATCGGTTTCTTGCGGCCGGGGCAGTTCGGAGGCTTCGGCCGGCGCCTGCATGGCTTGCGCGGGCTCCACGGCGACCTTCAGCGGCTCCATCGGCGCGCGTTCGCCGTGATCGGCGCGGGGACGCTCGCGGCCGTCGCGGCGTCCGCGGGCGCCGCGGTCCCGGTCGCGTCCGCCTTCGCGGGGCGCGCGGGCGGCGCGGGCTTCGATGTCGAGGCTGACCTCTTCCGGCGCCTTGCCGATCAGCTTCAGCACCTTGTCGAGCGACTTGGCGTCGGCGGGCGTCACCAGCATGTAGGCTTCGCCCGAGCGCCCGGCGCGGCCGGTGCGGCCGATGCGGTGCACATAGTCGTCGGCATGGTGCGGGACGTCGTAGTTGAAGACGTGGCTGACGTCGGGAATGTCGAGCCCCCGCGCGGCGACGTCGGAGGCGACCAGCAGCTTCAGTTCGCCCTTGCGGAAGTTGTCCAGCGTCCGCATGCGGGTGGACTGGTCGAGGTCGCCGTGGATCGGGGCGGCGTCGAAGCCGTGCTTCTTCAGCGACTTGGCGACAATGTCGACTTCCGACTTGCGATTGCAGAAGACGATGCCGTTCTTCACCTCGCAGCGCGCGATCAGGGCGCGCAGGGCGTCGCGCTTGGTCTCGGGGTTCGAGGCGGGCAGGCGGGCGAGGTACTGGGTGATGGTCTCGGCGGTGGTGGCGGGGCGGGCCGCCTCGATCCGCTCGGGGTCCTTCAGGAACTGCTTGGTGAGCCGGGTGATTTCCGGCGGCATGGTGGCCGAGAAGAACAGCGTCTGCTTCAGCGGCGGGGTGAGCTTGAAGATGCGCTCGATGTCCGGGATGAAGCCCATGTCGAGCATCCGGTCGGCCTCGTCTACCACCCGGATCTGCACCCCGGTCATCACGAGCTTGCCACGTTCGAAAGGGTCGAGCAGGCGCCCGGGCGTGGCGATCAGCACGTCGACGCCGCGGTCGAGCTTCAGCTCCTGG
>JADZBR010000267.1 GCA_020852035.1 Caulobacteraceae bacterium | reverse complement strand
TAGCGGAGGTCCCGTTTGGCCCCGGCCCGCACCACGCTCGCCGCCCTTCTGCTGATCCCAACGCTGGCGTGGGCGCAGCTTCCCCAGCCGAGCCCGTCGCCCGTCCCCACCCAGCCGCCCGCGCCTGCGACCGCCCCCGGCCCGCCGGTCACGGTGCTGGCCGAACCGCCGCTGGCCGACTGGATTCCGCCCGACCCCGCCGCCTGGTGGACCGACGAATGGCCCAAGCCCGCCGAGGCCGCCGAACCCCTCGGCCCGCGCCGCCTCGGCCGCGGCGAGCGGCTGACCGCGATCGACAACGGCATCGGCCCCGACCACTACCGTCTCTGGGGTCTGCAGCCGCTGCAGACCCGCATCATCCGCGGCGACGAGATGATCCTCGAGGTCTGGGTGCGCCCGGCGCGCACCGTTCGCCAGTCGGTGATCCGCCTCTATGTGCGCCGCGACGGCGAGAGCTTCGTGCAGGCCCGGGCGGGCCTCGCCTGCTGCGAGGCCGCGATCGCCCGGCGGGTCGGCTTCGACGCCGAGCTCGCGCCGGGCTGGACGGCCAGGCTCCGCGCCCTGCGCGACCTGCCGGCCTGGGATTCGCCGCGCGACGTGGTGGTGCAGGAAGAGGGCGCCAGCGACGCCGTCTGCGTCGACGGCGTGGCCTACGACGTCACCCTGATGCTGCCCCGCCGCGCCCGCCACCTGCGCCGCGCCTGTGATCCGGCCGCCGTCGGCGAGATCGCCGACGTTCTGGAAGCGGCGGTCGGTGCGGCGCTGGGCCACGAGCCGCGCATCGACGCGGTGTTCAACCGCGGCGCCGACTACGCCAGCCAGCGGCGGGCTTACGAGGCCCTGGTCGCGAACGGCGGCCGCCTGAAGCCCGCCGGCGTGGTACGCGAGCAGCCGCCGGCGTTCGAGCCGCCGCCGGAGCCCGAGCCGGCTACACCGCCCGCGGTTCCCTCGCCACCGACGGCTCAAAGCCCTCCACCAGCGCCCTCAGCGGATGACGGCCGGTCACCTGGCCCATGATCGACCCGTTCATCTGGTAGCCGAGCAAGGCCTGCACCCGCGGCGACATCGCCCGCGCCATCTCCTGCGGCACGCCGAGGAAGTAGTTCTCCTGCTGGCGGCCCCACGGCGGGCAATATTGGTTGGTGAAGGCCCGGCGCGGCGCGTCGCTGCGGTTCGCCCCCGCCCCGTGGACCAGCGTCCCCGGCCAGACCGCGCAGGCGCCGGCCGGCATCTCCAGCGAGATCGGCGGCCCGGCCTTGGCGAGTTCGGCCTTCACGTCGCCCCAGAGGTGGCTGCCCGGATGGATCGCCGTGCCGCCGTTCTCGGCGGTGAAGTCGTCGATGGCGCAGATCATCGTCACGCCCATCGCCCCGCGTGGCCGGGGCATGGGGTAGAAGCTGTCGTCGAAATGCATGTCCTGCTGGGCCTCGCCCGGATAGATGCAGATCGCGTGGCTTGCCGAGAGCAGGTAGCCGGGCGCCAGAAACGCATCGAGCAGGGCCAGCAGGCGCGGGTCCTCGGTGATGTCCTCGAACACCTTGCCGCGCGCCACCAGGGTGTAGACCCGCTCGGTGGTCAGGCCCTCGAAGGGATTGCGCCCCCGGTGCGTGCCGAAGTGCGGCGCAAGGCCCTCCCGCACGGCCCGCAGCGTCGCCGGGTCGAGGAAGTCCTCGATGATCGTATAGCCATCGCGGTTCATCCGCTCGAGGTGGCCCGCCGCCTCGAATGCGTCCGCCGACGGCCGATCGCTGAGCGCCATAGACATTGCCGCGCCTCCCTTGGCGTTTCGGCCATTGTAGCACAGTCGGCGGGCGCCCTTGGATCAGGCCGCGCCGGGCAGCAGCGCGGCGGACGCGGCCCGGCGGCTGACGATGATGCGGCGCGTCACGACGTACTGGATCGCGAACAACAGGAGCTTGGAAACCAGCGGGAACACCGCGATGAACGCCGACCACGCGGCCGGGCTCAGCGTCAGGGCGACGAGCGCGTTGGCCGCGGCGGTGGCGAACATCATCCCGGCCCAAACATAGCCGAAGCGGATCGGGATGTTCGGCCCGTGCTGCTGCACGATGGGGGGCATGTAGCGCGCCATCCAGCCCCGCTGCAGCATGGCCGCGCCGACCGCCAGGTAGACGATGGTCGGCTTGACCATGACGAAACGGGGGTCATGGGTCACGAGGGTCGCCGCGCCCATGCTGATCACCAGGACCAGGCTCATCCACTGCAGGGCGGCGATCGGCCGGCCCTTCAGCCTCAGCCAGACGATCTGGCCGAGCCCCACCGCCATCGCCACGCCGGTGGCCAGCATGACGTCGTGCGTGAGGTTGATCAGGGCGACGAAGAACAGCGTCGACAAGAGGTCGGCGGCGAGGGGGCGAAAAGCGTTCAGCACGGACGGCTCCAGGGTCGGGAATTGACGTCCGGAAAGCTAGATGCCGCCCCTACGGCCAACCAGCGCCGTCCACGCAGCCGGCGTGGCGGCTCACGAAACGCGCGTGGCGACTGGCGCTTCGTGAGCCGCATGCGTCAGGCGGCGGGCGCTTCCAGCGGCGCCTGGTCCACCGGCGGCTTCATCAGATCGAAGCGGAAGAGCGCCGCCCCGATCACCGCCCCGATCGCCGGGGCGACGAAGAACAGCCAGAGCTGGTTCAGCGCCTGGCCGCCGACCAGCACCGCCGGCCCGAAGCTTCGCGCCGGGTTGACCGAGACGCCGGTCACCTGGATGCCGACGATGTGGATCACCGCCAGGGTGATGCCGATGGCCAGCCCCGCGAAGCCCGGCGACGACTGCTCGCCGGTCGCGCCGAGGATCACGATCACGAAGAGCGCGGTCATGACGACCTCGAACACCAGCGCCGCCTGCAGGGGATATTCGCCCAGGTAGCCTGGCCCCCAGCCGTTCTGGCCGAGCCCGGCCGCCGGGTCCTTCACCAGGGTCCACAGGATCGCGGCCCCCGCCAGCGCCCCCAGGAACTGGGCGATCCAGTGGATCACCATCGCCTTGGCGGTCATCCGTCGGGCGACCCACATCGCCAGGCTGACGGCCGGGTTGACGTGGCAGCCGGAGATCGGACCGATCCCGTAGGCCATCGCGACGATGGCGAAGCCGAAGGCCAGGGCGATGCCCAACTGGCCCACATGGTCTCCGCCCAGCACGGCCGCGCCACAACCGAACAGCACGAGCGCCAGGGTGCCGATGAACTCGGCGATGAACTTGGACATGGAAGCGTTTCCTCTCCTCATCCGCTCCTCTTGTGGGAGCCAAGGCCAAGCTTTGCGCCTGTCGTCGGTGAGTCGACACACATTTTCGCGCGATGAGCATTTCGCCGCGCCGTTCTTTCCCCATTCACCAGGAACCCCTATATTCGGAGCGTCCGGTTCGCCGGACTATGGAGATAAACGCGCACGTAATAAGCGGACTGGACCCGGGTGCGATTCCCGGCGGCTCCACCAATCCTTCCCGGGTTATCGCGGGATGCATGGGGCCGATCAGCATCGACAGACGTGTAAAGGTGTTGGCTTTCTCTCGGCCTGACCCACCGTTCCGGGTCATTAAACTAACTGCGAACGATAACTTCGCTGAGGACGTCCGCCTCGCCGCGTAATGCGGTTCGGTAGATATCCGACCTAAGTCCTGGGGGTTCAGATCCTCAGGCGGGGCCGGGAGGGGGCCTGCCAACAGAACCCCTCCACTTTCCCTCTCCGCGCCCATAACGCCGCCTTGCGCCGCACGGCGCAGACGCTAGGGTTCGCGCCAGTCTTTTTCTGGTTTCCCGCGACCCCTTCATGCCCGCCGACCCGCCGCCACACGATCTGATGCGCTACGACCTGATGCAGCAGGACGCGCTGCGCGGCGTCGTCAAGGCCGCGCTGAAGCAGGTGGCGGCCCAGGGGCTGCCCGGCGCGCACCATTTCTACGTCACCTTCAAGACCGCCGCCGCCGGCGTCTCCGGGCCCTCGGACCTGCTGTCCGAGTATCCGGACGAGATGACCATCGTCCTGCAGAACCAGTTCTGGGACCTGGCGCCGGGCGAGACCTTCTTTTCGGTCACCCTGAAGTTCAAGGGCCAGCCCAAGCGCCTGTCGGTGCCCTACGCGGCCGTCACCCGTTTCTACGATCCGAGCGTGCAGTATCTTCTGCAGTTCGAGGCCCAGGCGACCGAACCCGCGCCCGAGCCCGACGGCAAGCCCACGCCGAAGACGGCAGAGGCCCCGCCCGCCGACGACGGCCCCAAGGTCGTCCAGCTCGACCAGTTCCGTAAGAAATAGAGGCTCCATGACCGACGTCGCCGAACCGGCCCCTGTCGAACTGACCGACGCCGCCATCCTGGAGCGCTTCACCCGGACCAAGAACCAGCCCACCGGCTCGCAGACCCTGGGCTTCCGGATGGTCGCGGTCAGCCAGGCGGAGAAATCCGTCGAGGTGGAGTTCGAGGCCAGGGCCGAACTGCTGCTCAACCCGATGAAGCAGATCCAGGGCGGCTACCTCTGCGCCATGCTGGACGAGTGCATGAGCGTGGCCTGCATGGTGGCCTCCGGCATGACCCACGTGGCCCCGACCGCGGAGATGAAGACCACCTTCTTCCGCCCCGCCATGCCCGGCAAGATCAAGGGGATCGGCAAGGTCGCGCGCTGGGGCTCGCGCGTGGCCTTCACCGAGGGCGAACTCTACGACGCCGACGGCCGGCTGCTCGCCAAGGCCACCGGGACGGCGATCCCCACACCCTTCCAAAGCTACAAGAAGTAGCCCGGCGATGCGGTGGCTGGCCTGGCTTCCGCTGCTGCTTCTGCTGAGCTTCGCCGCGCCCGCGTCGGCCGCCAGCCCGTTCGCCGACTGGGCGGCCGTCGTCGTCGCCGGCGACTTTCGCGGCTCGGGGGGCGGGCCGACCGAGGCGTTCGACAACGCCCGCCGGGATGTCGCCGGCCAGCTGGTGGAGATGGGCTTCGCCCCTCAGAACCTGCGCCAGTTCTCGACCCGCCCGGAACGCTACAAGGCCGCCCGGCCACTGAAGAGCGATCCGAAGCTGATCT
>JADZBR010000266.1 GCA_020852035.1 Caulobacteraceae bacterium | reverse complement strand
CTTCGATCATCTTCTTGGCCAGCAGGTAGGTCGCTTCCGCGTTGCCGAAGCCGGCGTCGATGTCGGCGATGATCGGAACGACGTGGGTTTCGTAGTTGTCGATCGCGTCGATCAGCTTGGCTTCCTTGGCCTTGTCGCCGGCCTTGCGGCTGTCGTCCAGGTCGCGGAAGAGGAGGCCCAGTTCGCGGGCGTCGGCCTGCTTCAGGAAGGTGTAGATCTCCTCGATCAGCGCCGGCACCGAGGTCTTCTCGTGCATCGACTGGTCCGGCAGCGGACCGAATTCCGAACGCAGCGCCGCGACCATCCAGCCCGACAGGTAGATGTAGCGCTGCTTGGTCGTGCCGAAGTGCTTCTTGATCGAGATCAGCTTCTGCTGGGCGACGAAGCCGTGCCAGCAGCCCAGCGACTGGGTGTAGTTCGCCGGGTCGGCGTCATAGGCGGCCATGTCGGCGCGCATGATGTCGGCCGTGTACTTGGCGATCTCCAGGCCCGTCTTGAAGCGGTTCTGCAGGCGCATGCGGGCCACGGACTCGCCGCTGATCGCATTCCAGCTCGCGCCATTCTTCTTGGCGAGCTGGTCCATTTCGATGATGTGGTCCTGGTAAGCCATGATACGGGTCCGTCTTTACAAGGGAGGGGGTCGCCGCTGTGACAACCGATTGGCGGTTCCTAAACGCCTCTTTTGCTCGGCGAGGAACCCCTCGGGCGGCCTGAAAAGGACACCCTGTCACAGCTACACCTTGTAAATTCTGTAAATCTGTGACAAATCGACAGAATGCCGGCGCCCGCCTCCACCGACCGCAAGCTGTTCCTCGGCGCCCGCCTGAAGCGCCTGCGGCGCGAGCTCGGCATCACCCAGACGCGGATGGCCGAGGACCTCGGCGTCTCGCCCAGCTACCTGAACCTCCTGGAGCGCAACCAGCGGCCGGTGACCGCCCAGGTGCTGCTGCGCCTCGCCGAAGCCTATGACCTCGACCTGAAGACCCTCTCCAGCGACCCGGACGGCGGCGCCGCCGGGCTCGGCGAGGTGTTCACCGACCAGATGTTCCGCGACCTCGGCCTCGCCCGCCACGAGGTGGCCGAGGTAGCCGAGAACGCCCCCGGCGTGGCCGAGGCGGTGGTGCGGCTCTACCGCGCCTATCTCGACCAGCGGCGGTTGACCGAACTCGGCGCCTTCGACCGGCCGGAGGAGTCCGGCGCGCTCACCGCCGTCACCCCCTCCGACTGGGTGCGCGACTTCATCCAGGCGCAGCGCAACTACTTCGCCGAGCTGGAGGACGCCGCCGACCTGCTGCACGGCGAACTGAACCCCGAGCCCCAGGCCTTCGCCCAGGCCGCCCGCGAGCGGCTACAGAGCAAGCACGGCATCCAGACCCGCACCGTGCCGCTGGACGTGCTGCCGGAATCCATCCGCCGCTACGACCACCACCGCCGCCGGCTGATGCTGTCGGAAGTGCTGACCAGCGCCGGCCGCGCCTTCTCCCTCGCCTACCAGCTGGCGCTCACCGAATACGGCCAGATGCTGGATGCGGCGGTCGCCAGAGCCGCGCCGCCGGACCGCCCTACGGCCGGCCTGCTGAAGGTCTCCCTGACCAACTACCTCGCCGCCGCCGTGCTGATGCCCTACGCCGCCTTCCACGAGGCGGTGGAGCGCTCCGGCTACGACGTCGAGCTGGTCCGCACCCGCTTCGGCGTCTCCTTCGAGCAGGCTTGTCACCGGCTGACCACGCTCAACCGGCCCGGCGCGCGGGGCGTGCCCTTCTTCATGCTGCGCGTGGACTCGGCGGGGAATATCTCCAAGCGCTACGCCAGCGGGGCCTTCCCCTTCTCGCGCTTCGGCGGCGCCTGCCCGCGCTGGAACATCCATTCCAGCTTCCGCACCCCTGGCCGGATCATCACCCAGATCGTCGAGACCCCCGACGGCGAGCGCTGGTTCACCTTCGCCCGCACGGTGGCGCGGATGGCCGGGCCGCTGACCGGCGACGACGCCGACCTCGCCATCGGCATGGGCTGCGAGCTGAAGTACGCCGAGAAGCTGCACTATTCGCGCGGCCTGGACTTGCGCGAGCCGGTGGCCACCGGCATAGGCCCCGCCTGCCGCATCTGCGAGCGCCCCGCCTGCCCGCAGCGCGCGGCCGAGCCGATCAACCGGACGCTGACGGTGGACGACTTCACCAAGTCGATCTCGCCCTATCCGTTCGCGGCGCGTTGAGCGAACGGCGTTCCGATTGCCGGTTCTCGGCGACTTCTCTAAACTGCCGAAAGGTGGGGATATTCAGGCGTCTATGACCAAGCGAAGGGGCTCGCGCGCCACAGGCCGGTTCACGCGCAAGCGCGACGCGATCATCGCGGCCTCGACCGATTTCATCAACCGCGACGGGGTGAAGGGCCTGACGCTGTCGGCCGCCGCGCAGGCGGTGGGGCTGTCGACCACCAGCGTCACCTACTACTTCCGCCGCAAGGACGACCTGGCGGCCGCCTGCTTCCTGCGCGGCATCGAGCAGCTGCACGAAATCGCCGCCAGGGCCGTGGCCGCGCCGACGCCGGCCGAGCGGCTGCACCTGCTGCTCGAACTCTATCTGGAACGTCAGCGCCAGGCGATCGCCGGCGAGGCCCCGCCCCTGCCGCTGCTCAATGACATCCGCGCCCTCTCCGAGGAGCCGCGACGCGAGGTGGCCGACGCCTTCATGAAGGTGTTCCGCACGGTGCGCGGCCTCTTCGAATCCGAGGACCTCGCCTGGCTGGGCCGCGGGCGGCGCACGGCGCGCACCCACATGCTGATGGAGCAGCTCTTCTGGACCTCCGCATGGCTGGCCGCCTATCCGGCCCAGGACTACGGCCAGGTGCGCGAGCGGATGTTCGACATCCTCTCGGGCGGCCTCGCCGCCGGGAGCGACGTCTGGGCCCCCAAGGCGCTGCCGCAGGACGCGCGCCGCCGGCCGGCCGGCCAGGAGATGAGCCGCGACACCTTCCTGCAGGCCGCCACCCGGCTGATCAACGCCCGCGGCTACAAGGGCGCCTCGGTGGACAAGATCTCGGCCGAGCTGAACGTCACCAAGGGCTCGTTCTACCATCACAACGACGCCAAGGACGATCTGGTGGTCGCCTGTTTCGAGCGCACCTTCGAGGTGATCCGCCAGGCCCAGACCCAGGCCGCCGACCTGCCCGGCGACCAGTGGACCAGGCTTTCCAGCGCCGCCGCCGCGCTGGTCGAGCATCAGCTCTCCGAGGACGGGCCCCTGATGCGCACCTCGGCGCTCTCGGCGGTGCCGCCGGGCATCCGCCATGACCTGGTCAGCCAGTCGAACAGGGTCTCGGAGGCGTTCGCGCAGATGATCTCCGCCGGCGTCGCCGAGGGCTCGATCCGCCCGGTCGATGCGGCCATCGCCGCCCAGATGCTGATGTCGACCCTGAACGCGGCGGCGGAGCTGCCCTACTGGGTGCGCGGCGTCACCCAGAAGCAGTCGGCCTCGGTGTTCGTCCGGCCGCTGCTGATGGGGCTCTTCGTCCGCTAGCCGGGACCGGCGCCGATCACCACCGGATTGGCTTCCTCCATCGAGGTCTCCTCGATGGTCGCGGCGGCGTCCTGCAGGTTCTCCAGGTTGCGCCGGTGGGTGGCCTCGTCGATGCGGTAGAAGACCAGCACCCCGATCGCCAACGCCGTCAGGGTAAAGGAGATCGGCAGGTAGACGATCGCCAGGTCGCGCATGATCTGCTCGTCCACCGCGCCCTGCGCCGCATGGGTCGGGAAGTTCACCAGGGTGAGCAGGAGGCCGCCGGCGAACACCCCGATCCCGGCGGTGAACTTGGGCAAGAGGCCGTTGGCGGCGAACACCAGGCCCTCGGACCGCACGCCGGTGCGCACCGCGGCGTCCTCCACCACGTCGGCGACCATCGAGGAGATGATGATGTAGCCGGCCACGCCCAGGGTGGTGGCGACGAAGGTGTCGGCCAGCAGGATGGTGAGGACCAGCGAGGAACCGTCCGAGGGCATCAGCCCGAACAGGGCCGCGCCCAGCGGCAGGGCCGAGGTCGTCGCCGACACCGTGAAGAGGGCGATCATGGCGTTGCGCTTGCCCAGCCAGCGCGAGGCCGGCGGCCCGATCATCACCGCCGACACCGAGGCGGCGACCCCGGCCATCGCGAGGTAGGAAAGGTGGTCCGTCCGCAGGCCCCAGAACTCCAGGTAGAAATACTGGCTGAGCGCGCTGGACATGCCGCCGGAGATTCCCCCCAGCAGGCCCGAGGCCATCACCACCAGCAGCGAGCGGTTGCCCAGGGTCTGCAGCACCTCGCGGATCGCCTCAGCGGTGGAGATGGTGCGTTCGGGCGGGCGGCTGAGGCGCTTGATGTGGCCGTGGGTGCCGGCCGCCGAGACCAGGATCGAGATCGCCATCACCGCCGCCGCCAGCACGCCGTACTGCACATAGCCGGCGCGGTTGAGGATGCCGCCCGCCGCCGGGCTGAGGAACACCTGGTAGAG
>JADZBR010000265.1 GCA_020852035.1 Caulobacteraceae bacterium | reverse complement strand
GCGACCGGCGGGCCCACGTCCGTGATCGGGACGCCCGCTGACGCGACGAGGACGAATCCCCTCCGCGAAAGGAGCGCGGCTTGTACGCGCGAGGGGGTGGAAGGTCAAGCGGAGCGAAGGTGGTCGCGCCCCTGATCCTGATCTGGGGGCGAAACGGATTTCTTCAAGAATGGCGAAGCTTTGCGTTCCGGCGGAGGATCGCCCCATCACAACCGGCCGGATCGGACCCATGTCAGTCGAACGCGCGAGCCTCGCCCAGACCCGTCGCTACAAACTCCGATGCGACCGGATCGGAGAAACCTTCCAGATCGACGTCGCCCTCCCCGGCGTCCAGCCGCCAGAGGGACGGCCGCTGCCGGTAGTCTACCTTCTCGACGCGAACACCGTTTTCGGTATCGCCGCCCAGGCCATGCGGTTCCTGCAACAGGCCGACGGGGCCGCTCCCGCCATCCTCGTCGGCGTGGGCTATTGCCTGGACGGGATCGAGCGGCCGCGCGACGCCTATGGCGTCCTGCGGACGCGGGACTTCACCCCGAGCACGGACTCCGCCTTCGTCGCCAGGCTTCTCGAGGCTCGCCAGGGTCGCCCGTTCGCGATCCCGAGCCCCGCCGGCGGGGCCGACCGCTTCCTGGACTTCCTGATTGACAGCCTGCGTCCCGTCATCGCTGAACGCTACCCAGCCGACCTCGACGAGCAGATACTGGTGGGCAGCTCGCTCGGCGGGCTGTTCACCCTCTACGCCATGCTCAGCCGGCCGGGCGCCTTCCGCCGATACGCGGCGAACAGCCCTTCCCTGTGGTGGAACGACCGCGAGCTGTTCGGACTGGAGGAGCAACTCTCGGTAAGATCACCCGACCTCCCCGCCGACCTCTTCATGTCCGCCGGCGGCCTGGAGCGCCAGCCGCCCTGGGCGACCGCCGTGGACATCGACGCCTTCGCCGCCCGGCTGCGCCGCCACGACGGCCTTTGCCTGACCACCCACGTCTTCGAGGGCGAGAGCCACACCTCCGTCATTCCCGCCGCGCTCAGCCGCACGTTGCGGACCCTGCTCACATCGACGGCGCGAGCGTCGTAAGGCGCTCATGCGACGCGGGCGCGAGGGCGTCCCCATTCACCAAATTCGCGGGTAGTCGAAATGCACCGTCAGTCGCACGCGGTCCGGCTCGGGCGAGCCGGCCGGTGGTGGGTCGGCGACCACCATGACCTTGACGTCCGCCATTCGCCGCGCCGCCTCGCGGAAATTCAGCCGGCGGCGGGTTTCGGAGACGTAGGCGCAGGAGGTCAGGGTCCGGTCGGGTTGGCGTACGCAGTCGATGGTCGCCGCGCCCCGCCGCCCGGCGGACCGGGCGGCCTCCGGGTACCAGGGCGCGGGCTCGCGGGTGAAACTCGGCGTCACGATGCGTGGCTCGGCCGTCTGCGCCTGAACCACGCCCGCCCATGCGAGCGCAAAGGCCGCGGGCAGCAGAGCCGCTTTGCGCATCGGGGCCTCAATCGAAAATGTCGAAGATGTCGAAGCGCTTCTTCTTCTTGTACTTGTAGTAGTCGTCATCATCGTACTTGTAGCGCTTGTGCTGCGCGTCATACGGGTGGCTGCGCTTCCAGGCGTCCGGGTCGCGGTGGAAGCTGTCGATCTCGCGGTCGAAGCGTTCGCGGGCCTGGGCCTGGCCCTGCATCTCCTGGCGGCCCTCGGAGAGGATCTTCTCCAGTTCGCCGCGGTCCAGCCAGACGCCCCGGCAGGTGGGGCAGATGTCGAGCTCCACCCCCGAACGGCTGATCGTCTGCATGGCGGCGTTGTCGTTCGGGCATAACAGGAGCGGCATCGAGGGTCCTTTCGCATCGGGCCAGCCCTGCATGTAGGGGCGAACGCCCGCCGGCCAAGGTCAGGGCGTGACGATGGCGAACGGCGGGCCAGGGCGGTCGAGCCAGCCGGCGAGTTTGGCGAGCGCCATCGGGTTCCCCTCGATCTTCACCTCGCCCGCCGCGATCTTGGCCGGCAGGGTGGCCGCCCCGCCGGTGAAGAGGCCGGCGAAGTCGGCGCGGCTCAGCGTCAGGGTCGCCTCGACCGGGCCGGGCGCGGGAATCGCCTCGTGCACCAGCACGCCGTTGGCGATGGAGACATAGGCCCGCTCCCCGGTGTCGGTGAGGTTGACGGCGAAGGCCAGGGTTCCCTCCCCGACCCTGGCCGGATCGATCCGCACGGCAATCACGTCCAGCATCATCGCGAGCGGCGCGGCGGCCAGCAGGGCCGCGCCCTGGCCGATCCCCGCCCCCGGCGGGGCGCCGTCGCGAAGCTCGCCGGCGCCGGAGAGGTACATGTTGCGCCAGAGGGAGCTCTCCGACTGGTAGCCGAGCTGGTCGTAGGCGCGGGCGAGCAGCGCCCTGGCCTCGGCGTCGGCGGGGTCGGCGAACACCAGCTTGTCGAGCAGTTCGGCGGACCAGGCGTAGTCGCCGACGTCGAAGGCCGCCCTGGCGCGGGCGAGCACGGCCGCCGCCCCGCCCATCGCCTCGACATCGCGCTTGCCGGCGGTCTCCGGCGGCAGCGGCGCCAGGCGCGCGGGGTTGCCGTCGTACCAGCCCATATAGCGCTGGTAGACCGCCCGGCTGTTGAAGCTCATGTTCCCGTAGAAGCCGTGGTTGTACCACTCGCGCTCGAGGACCGCGGGCAGCTTGAGCGTCGCGGCGATCTCCGGGCCGGTCAGGCCGGCGTTCATCAGCCGCACCGACTGGTCGTGCAGGAACTTGTAGGCGTCGCGGTGCTTGCCGAGGAAGTCCTTCACCTCCGCGCGGCCGAAGCGGGGCCAGGCGTGGCTGGTGAACATGACGTCCGCCCTGTCGCCATAAAGCCGCAGGGACCGGGTCAGCTCGTCGGCCCAGACCTTGGCGTCGCGCACCAGGGCGCCGCGCGGGGTCAGGACGTTGTGCATGGTGGCGTTGGCGTTCTCGGCCATGCAGAGGGCGGAAAAGTCCGGCAGGTAGATGTTCATCTCCGCCGGCGCCTCGGTGTTCGGCGTCAGCTGGAACTCCAGCCTCACCCCGTCGATGGTCAGGGCCTCGCCGCTCGCCTTGATGACGGTGTTGGGCGCGATCAGGGTGGGCGTGCCGCGCGAAAGGCCGGGGCCGATGCCGGCGCTGGTCTGGCCGCCGGGGCCGCGCGGCAGGAGGACGCCGAACTGATACATCGCCCGGCGCGCCATCGCCGGGCCGGCCAGGATGTTCTCGGCGACGGCGTGCTCCAGGAAGCCGTCGGGGGCGATCACCTTGACCTTGCCGGCGCGGGCGTCGGCCGCGTCAATCAGGCCGCCGGCGCCGCCGAAGTGGTCGGTATGACTGTGGGTGTAGACGATCGCGACGATCGGCCGCTTGCCGAGCTTTTCGGTGACCAGGTCGTAGGCGGCGCGGGCGGTCTCGGCCGAGCCCAGGGTGTCGATGACGATCCAGCCGGTCTTGCCCCGCACGAAGGTGGCGTTGGCCAGGTCGAAGCCCCTGACCTGCCAGATGCCCGGCTTGACCTCGAAGAGCCCGTGCCGCGCGAGCAGTTGGGACTGGCGCCAGAGGCCCGGCTCGACGCTGGCCGGCGCCTCGCCCTTCAGGAAGTCGTAGGCCGAAAGGTCCCAGGCGACCTGGCCGTTCGCCGTCTTGATCTGGGCCTCGGCGCGCGTGCCGAGGAAGCCGCGTGAGGCGAAGTCGATGTCCCGCGTGTCTTCGAAGGCGCCGGCCGCGCGGGCGGCGGCCTGGGCCTTGCGGGTGAAATCGGAGGGCGGATCGGCCGCCCCAGCCGCGCTCGCCGCCAGCATCGCCGTCGCCAGACCCAGGATCATCGCTCGCATCATCGGCCCTCCCCGGCGATGAGGGATAGCCGGCTCGCCCGCCCCGCGCCACGATTTCGCCGCGCGGCGCGGAAAGCTTGGCCTTGGGACGTCGTCGCCGAGGTGAGCGTGCAGGTTCGGTTCGGCCAGATCGCGCGGCGTCGGGGCGTCGTCTTGACGACGGTGGCGCTGGCGCACCTGGGGCTGTTCGCGGCCCTGCTGCTGGCGGCTGCGCCGACGCTGCGCTTCCAGACCTATGACGAGCCGGTGTTCACCGTCGAGCTGCTGCGCCCATCCACCGATCAGCCGTCCGCGCCCTCCCCCGCCCCGCGCCCGCGGTTCATCCGCCCGACGCCGCGGCCGAGCGCGGTTGCGCCGCTCTATGTCCCGACACCGCCGCAACCGGCCGCGCCGTCACCGGCATCGCCTCCCCTGCCCGGCTTCGAGGGCCAGGCCGACGACCCGATCCGCAAGGCTTTTCGCGCCCGCTCGCCGGGTTGCGCCAACCGGGACGCGGCGGGTCTCACCCAGGCCGAACGCGACGCCTGCGACGAGCGGTTCGGCGAGGGCGCGAAGGACGCGCCGTTCCTGGAGGCGGCGATCGGCAAGGAGAAGCGGGCCGACTTCGACCGGGCGGCGGCGAAGAAGCGACGGGACTATGTGTACAAGCGGGCCAACGTGCCGCCGGGCACGGCGACGCCGCAGGGGCCGGGGGTGCTGGGGCCGGGGATGTGAGAACCTGAGCGTCCCGAGAGTCCCTCTTTGTCTCGCATTGTCCCACGAATATCTGTCTCGCGAGTCTTCCACGAAGTGGCGACCGGATCAGGGAGCTTTTCTCGTTGGTTATCCGCGGCATCGCCTCGCGAAGCCCCTCCCCCTTGCGGGGAGGGGTTGGGGTGGGGGTGTAGGCCTGTGACTCTCCGAGTAGGGCTCGCCGGCGCTGGACTCGGATGGTCCTGCGCTAACACCCCCACCCCTGCCCCTCCCCGCAAGGGGGAGGGGTGGCGCCATTCCTGATCCGCCGCAGATAGCAAAACGGCCCGGGATCGCTACCGGGCCGTTCGCTTACTCAGATCGGACTGAAGTCCTAGACCGTCTCGGCTTCCGCCTCGGCGGCGATTTCCGCCGGCAGGGGCTCCATGGTCTCGGCGCGCTGGGCGGTCAGCTGCTCGTCGCGCTTGGCGGCGATGCGTTGCAGGCCGCGCAGGTACGAGCCCGTGCCCGCCGGGATCAGGCGGCCCACGATCACGTTCTCCTTCAGCCCTTCCAGGGTGTCGGTCTTGCCCTGGACGGAGGCCTCGGTGAGCACGCGGGTGGTCTCCTGGAACGACGCGGCCGAGATGAACGAGCGCGTCTGCAGGCTGGCCTTGGTGATGCCGAGCAGCACCGGCTGGGTGATCGCCGGGCGGCCGCCCTTGCGGGCTTCGGCCTTGGCGTTCTCCTCGTCGACCTCGACCTTGTCCAGGTGGTCGCCCTTGATCAGGCCGGTGTCGCCGGCGTCGAGGATCTCCACCTTCTGCAGCATCTGACGGACGATCGTCTCGATGTGCTTGTCGTTGATCGGCACGCCCTGCAGTCGGTAGACGTCCTGGATCTCGTCGACCAGGAAGTCGGCCAGCGCCTCGATCCCCTGGATCCGCAGGATGTCGTGCGGGTCCGGGTTGCCGTCGATGATGTACTCGCCCTTGCGGATGGTATCGCCGTCGTGGACGGTGATGTGCTTGCCCTTCGGGATCAGGAATTCGACGGGATCGCCCTCTTCCGGGGTGATCTTGATGCGGCGCTTGTTCTTGTAGTCGCGGCCGAATTCGACGCGGCCGTCCATCTCGGCGATCACCGCGCAGTCCTTCGGACGGCGGGCTTCGAAGAGCTCGGCCACCCTGGGCAGACCGCCGGTGATGTCGCGCGTCTTGGCGCTCTCGGTGGAGATCCGCGCCAGCACCTCGCCGGCCTTCACCTCGTCGCCGTCGCCGACGGAGAGGATCGCGCCCACGGGGAGCAGCAGACGGGCTTCACCGCCGTTCGACAGGCGCTTGTAGGCGCCGTCGGCGTCGATCACCGCCATCGCCGGACGCAGGTCCGAACCCTTGGTGGAGGCGCGCCAGTCGATGACCACGCGGTTGGAGATGCCGGTGGCCTCGTCGGCTTCCTCGCGGAAGGAGACGTTCTCCACCAGGTCCTCGTAGCGCACGCGGCCGGCGACCTCGGTGATGATCGGCGTCGAGTAGGGGTCCCAGTCGGCCAGGCGCGTGCCGCGCTTGACCTTCTCGCCGTCCTTCACCTTCAGGCGCGCGCCGTACGGCGGCTTGTAGGACTCGCGGTCCTTGCCGTCGACCTGCACGGTCAGGGTCAGGTTGCGGCTCATCACGATCAGGTCGCCGTCCGCGGCCTGCACCGTGTTGGCGCCGGCCGAGAACTTCACCACGCCGTCGTTGGCGGCTTCGAAGATCGACTGCTCGGCGACCTGCGCCGTGCCGCCGATGTGGAAGGTCCGCATGGTCAGCTGGGTGCCCGGCTCTCCGATCGACTGGGCGGCGATGACGCCCACGGCTTCACCGTTGTTCACCGGGGTGCCCCGCGCCAGGTCGCGGCCGTAGCAGGCGCCGCAGACGCCGACCTTGGCCTCGCAGGTGAGCACCGAGCGCACCTTCACCGACTGCACGCCGGCGGCCTCGACCACATCCACCTGGTTCTCGTCCAGATAGGTGTCGGCAGGCACGATCACCTCGCCGGTGCCCGGATCCTTGATGTCCTCGGCCGAGAAGCGGCCCAGGATGCGGCCGCCCAGCGAGACCAGCACGTCGCCGCCTTCGACCACGGCGCGAAGCGTGATGCCCCGCGTGGTGCCGCAGTCGTCCTCGGTGATGATGCAGTCCTGCGCCACGTCGACCAGGCGGCGGGTCAGATAGCCGGAGTTAGCCGTCTTCAGCGCCGTGTCGGCCAGGCCCTTACGGGCGCCGTGGGTGGAGTTGAAGTACTCCTGGACGGTCAGGCCTTCCTTGAAGTTCGAGATGATCGGCGTCTCGATGATCTCGCCGGACGGCTTGGCCATCAGGCCGCGCATGCCGCCGAGCTGCTTCATCTGGGCCTGC
>JADZBR010000264.1 GCA_020852035.1 Caulobacteraceae bacterium | reverse complement strand
GTGAGTTCGCTGCGTTGCAGCAAAGCTATTGCGGCGTTGCACTAAGGACGTGCTAGAACAGGCGACTTTTTGCGGCCGGAGCGGGGGCGCGGCCGCGCTTGAAGGCGTATTTGAATGGTTCAGATCAAGTCGGTCGGCGTGATTGGCGCAGGCCAGATGGGCACGGGCATCGCCCATGTGACGGCGCTGGCCGGCTACGAGGTGCTGTTGCACGACGTTTCGCGCGACAAGATCGACGCTGGCGTCGGGGTGATCGAGAAGAACCTGTCGCGCCAGCTGGTGCGCGGCCTGATCGACCAGGCGTCGATGGACGCGGCGATGGCCCGCGTGAAACCGGCCGAGGAGCTGCAGCAGATCGGCGTCACAGACCTGGCCATCGAGGCGGCCACCGAGAACGAGGACGTCAAGAAGTCGATCTTCAAGGCGCTGGCCCCGCACCTCGGCGAGAACACCCTGCTCGCGTCCAACACCTCCTCGATCTCGATCACGCGCCTCGCCTCGACCACCGACCGGCCGGAGCGGTTCATCGGCCTGCACTTCATGAACCCGGTGCCGCTGATGAAGCTGGTGGAGATCATCCGCGGCATCGCCACCGACGCCGACACCTACGAGACCGCCGTCAAGTTCGCCCAGTCGCTGGGCAAGACCACCGCCAACGCCGAGGACTTCCCGGCCTTCATCGTCAACCGCGTGCTGGTGCCGATGATCAACGAGGCGATCTACACCCTCTACGAGGGGGTGGGGACGGTGGAGTCGATCGACACCGCCATGAAGCTGGGCGCCAACCATCCGATGGGGCCGCTGGAACTGGGCGACTTCATCGGGCTCGACACGGTGCTGTCGATCATGAACGTGCTCTACGAGGGCCTGGCGGATTCCAAATACCGGCCCTGTCCGCTGCTGACCAAATACGTCGAGGCCGGCTGGCTGGGCCGCAAGTCCGGCCGCGGCTTCTACGATTACCGCGGCGAGGTTCCGGTCCCGACGCGGTAGCGCTACCAGAGGGTCGGAACGCCATAGGCTCCCATGCGGCGGTCCTTGGTGACAACGGCGGCGCCCCGCAGTTTCGCCTGAGCCAGGATGATCCGATCCCACGGATCGCCGTGAATCTTTGGCAAACGCCCAGCCTCCAAGGCTTCGTCCGGCGTGATTTCCGCCCAGACAAAACCTTGCCCGAGAACCGCCAGCGATAGGTCGCCCGGCATGGCGCGCAGGACGGCGTCGCGCTCGCGTTTGTACTCCACCTCGTAGGCGCAAGCGGCGCTGACCAGAATCTCGTTCTCGGGCGCTTCCAACGCTCGTTGCGCCGTCACGCTGAGGTGGTCCGGAGCCACGATCGACCATACGAAGGCGTGCGTATCGAGCAGCAGCCTCATTTCTTCGGCCAGATCGGCTCGTCCATAAGCGCTTCCAGATATGGATCGGGCCGCAGGAAGAGGTCGGGATCTTCGAGCGGCCCCAGATGGGACCAGATACCGAGCGTGCGTTTCTTCTTTGGGGTGGCGTCATCCGCCGGATCAGCCACGATCCGCGCGACCTGCTTGCCGCCGCGCGCCAGCAAGACCTCTTCGCCCGCTTCGGCCCTAGCGACCAGTTCCGACAGCTTGGCCTTGGCCTCCGCGATGTTGACCTTGATGCCCATCGCCCAAGCTTAGCACCGTGAGACAGTTGGTCCAAGTCACTTGGACCAACTACCCCGCGCCCAGCGCCACGGCGATGTGATAGGTCGCCAGCGACGCCAGATAGGCGAGCGCGAACATGTAGCCGACCATCACCCACATCCAGCCCCAGCTGTTGGTCTCGCGCTTGACCACGCCGAGGGTGGCCACGCACTGGGGCGCGAAGACGTACCAGGCCAGGAAGGCCAGCGCCGAGGCCAGCGACCACTGGGCGGCGAGCAGGGCGCCCAGCGCGCCCGGCGAATCCTCCGCGCCGGCCACCGAATAGACCGTGCCCAGCGCCGCCACCGCCACTTCGCGGGCGGCCATGCCGGGGATCAGGGCGACCACCATCTGCCAGTTGAAGCCGATGGGGGCGAAGACCGGCTCCAGGAAATGGCCGATGCGGCCGGCGAAGCTGTAGTCGATGGCCGGCTCGGTCGCGCCGGGGGGCGGGCCGGGGAAGGTCGACAGCGCCCAGACCACCACCATCAGCGGCAGGATGATGCGCCCGGCCCGGCCGATGAAGATCATCGCCCGCTGCCAGAGCTGGCGCAGGACATTCTCGATCGCCGGCCACTTGTAGGTCGGCAGCTCCATCATGAAGGGCTCGCTGGCGCCGCGCCACAGGACCTTGCGGATCACCCAGGACACTGCCAGCGCGCTGACGATGCCGGCGGCGTAGAGGCCGAACATGACCAGGCCCTGCAGGGAAAGCCCGCCCCACACCCGCTGGTTCGGGATGAAGGCGGCGATGATCAGGGTGTAGACCGGGATGCGCGCCGAACAGGTCATCAGCGGCGCCACCAGGATGGTGGTCAGCCGGTCGCGCTTGGCGTCGATCACCCGCGTGGCCATCACGCCCGGGATGGCGCAGGCGAAGCTGGAGAGCAGCGGGATGAACGCTCGCCCGTGCAGACCGGCGCCGCCCATCACCTTGTCCATCAGGAAGGCGGCCCGGGCCATGTATCCGGAGTCTTCCAGGGCGATGATGAACAGGAACAGGATCAGGATCTGCGGCAGGAACACCAGCACCCCGCCGACGCCGGCGATCAGGCCGTCGTTGATCAGGCTGAGCAGCAGGCCGTCCGGCAGCAGCTGCGACATCAGCCCGGCAAGGGCGCCGAAGCCGGCCTCGATGCCGTCCATCAGGGGCGTGGCCCATGTGAACACCGCCTGGAACATCAGGAAGAGCAGGGCCAGCAGGATAGCGAACCCCGCGACGGGGTGGAGAAGCACCCCGTCGATCCGCCCGGTCCAGGTGTCCGGCCGCTCGGGCGGGCGCACGTGGTGGCGCATGATCTCCTGGGCGCGGCGGTGGGCCTCGCGGATCTCGCCCGCCGACGGCTCGCGCCAGACGTTGGCCTCCACGCGGCCGGCGGCGGCGATCGCGTCGACCTGGCGCACCAGGTCCTCGATGCCGCGCTTGCGGGTGGCCACGGTGGTGACGATCGGCACGCCGAGCTCGTGCGACAGGCCCTCCAGGTCGATCCGCAGGCCCAGGCGCTGGGCGATGTCGTACATGTTGAGCGCCAGCACCACCGGGCGCCCGACGGTCTTCAACTCCAGCGCCAGGCGCAGGACGAGCCGCAGGTTGGTGGAGTCGGCGACCACCACCACCACGTCGGGCGGCGTCTCGCCGGCCAGGCGGCCGAGCACGGCGTCGCGGGTCACTTCCTCGTCGGGACTGCGGGCGCGCAGGGAGTAGGTGCCGGGCAGGTCGAGCACGTGCACCATGCGGCCGGAGGGAGCGG
>JADZBR010000263.1 GCA_020852035.1 Caulobacteraceae bacterium | reverse complement strand
CGGGAAGGGAAGGGCGCTTCCTTCTCCCGGCGGGAGAAGGTGGCCCGAAGGGCCGGATGAGGGCTTAGGGACCGTGCCGGGTAACCCCTCACCTTCCCGCTCGCCTTGCGAGCGGGCCCCTTCCTCTCCCTGTGGGAGAGGAGATTTACGCCGCGTCCAGCGCCCGGCTGACGTCGCGGCTGAGGTCGCCAGCACCCTCCAGCCCCACCGACATCCGCACCCAGCCCTCGGTCAGGCCGATGGCGATGCGCTCGGCCTCGGGCATCGAGCGGTGGGTGGTGGTCGAGGGATGGGTGGCCATCGACTTGGCGTCACCGAGGTTGTTGGAGATGTCGACGATCCGCAGGGCGTCGAGGAACCGCCAGGCCGCCTCGCGCGAGCCCAGGTCGAAGGCCAGCACATTGCCGCCGCCGCTCATCTGGTTGGCGATGATCGCCGCCTGCGGATGGTCCGGGCGGCCGGGATAGCGCACCTCGCGGGTCTTGGCGTGGGCGGCCACCAGGTCGGCGATCTTCGCCGCGTTCTCGGTCTGGCGGCGCACGCGCAGTTCCAGCGTCTCCAGGCCCTTCAGCAGCACCCAGGAATTGAACGGCGAGAGCGCCGGGCCGGTGTGGCGCAGGATGTCCTTGTAGGCCTCGGTCATCAGCGCCTCGCCGCCGAGGATCGCCCCGCCCAGCACCCGGCCCTGGCCGTCGATGTGCTTGGTGGCCGAATAGACGACGACGTCCGCGCCCAGGGCCAGCGGCTTCTGGAAGATCGGGGTGGCGAAGACATTGTCGACGATCAGCCTGGCCCCCGCCGCGTGGGCGATCTCGGCGACCGCGCCGACGGCGGTGACCTCCAGCAGCGGGTTGGCCGGGCTCTCCACCAGGAACGCCCTGGTGTTCGGCCGCACGGCGTTCTTCCAGGCGTCGAGGTCCGTGGCGTCGACGAAGGTGGTCTCCACCCCGAACCGCGGCAGCAGCTCGGCGGCGATCCAGCGGCACGAGCCGAAGAGGGCGCGGCCGGCCACCAGGTGGTCGCCGGCGCGCAGCAGGCCGGTCAGGGCGACATGCACGGCCGACATGCCGGAAGCGGTGGCGCGGCACTGCCCGGCGCCTTCCAGCAGGGCCAGGCGGTCCTCGAACATCTGCGTCGTCGGGTTGCTGAACCGCTGGTAGATGTAGCCGGGCGCGTCGCCGGCGAAGCGGGCGTCGGCGCTGGCGGCGCTCTCGTAGGCGAAGCTCTGGGTGAGGAACAGCGCCTCGGAGATCTCCCCGTGCGGCGAGCGGGCCATGCCGCCGCGCACCAGCTTGGTCTCGTCGGTCCAATCGCGCGGGTCTTCGGCCATGGGAGGGCTCCTTCACTCAGAGCGGGCGGCATACCCCTTCCCCCTGGAGGGGGGAAGGGAGAGTGCTTGCCAGACTCAGCCCCTGCGTTAAGGGTCCGGCGGACCATGTCCGACACCGGAATCCTGCCCTGCCAGTCGATCGAGGCCCTGATCGACCAGGGCGCGATCATCTCCGCCACGCCCTGGGCCAACGACCAGGTGCAGCCGGCCAGCCTGGACCTGCGGCTCGGCGCCCGCTGCTGGCGTGTGCGCGCCTCCTTCCTGCCCGGGATCGGCCGCAAGGTGATGGACCGCGTGCCGGATGTGGCCATGCACGAGCTCGACCTGACCCAGGGCGTCGTGCTGGAGAAGGGCTGCGTCTACATCGCCGAGCTGCAGGAACGGCTGAAACTGCCGCCGGGCGTCTCGGCGCGGGGCAATCCGAAGAGCTCTACCGGCCGGGTCGATGTCTTCGTGCGCGTGATCACCGACCACAGCCCCGCCTTCGACGACATCGCCGAGGGCTATGACGGCCCGCTCTACATCGAGATCGCGCCGCAGACCTTCTCGGTGCTGGTGCGCTCGGGCACGCGGCTCAACCAACTGCGGCTGAAAGCCGGCCAGCCGCCCAAGCTCTCCACCCGCGACGTCGGGGTCGACCTGACCCAGGAGATCGCCGGCTTCCGCGGTCGCCGCCACGCGGGCGTCGTCGACATGGACCACGAGGACGGCCACGACCCGCGCGACTTCTGGGAGCCGCTGGTCGCGCGGCGCAGCGAGCTGCTGCTGGATCCCGGCGAATTCTACATCCTGGCCTCCAAGGAGGCGGTGGAGATCCCTGTGCTGGAGGCGGCCGAGATGACGCCGATCGACCCGGCGGTCGGTGAGTTCCGCGTCCACTACGCCGGCTTCTTCGACCCTGGCTTCGGCACGGCCGAGACCGGCTCGGTGGGCTCCAAGGGCGTGCTGGAGGTCCGCAGCCACGAAACGCCCTTCCTGCTGGAGGACGGACAGACCGTCGCACGCCTGGTCTACGAACCCCTGACGGCCAAGCCGACGCGGCTCTACGGCGACCGTGGGTCGCATTATCAGGGCCAGGGCCTGAAGCTGTCCAAGCACTTCAAAGTGTGGCGTTGACCGACAACGGGGTCGGTTGCTGAGCGTTTCGCGCGCCTTGGAGACGCCGGCTGCGACCGCGCCAATGCAGAAGGCTGGGATCGACGGCGACCTTGCCGCCCTGGGCGAGGGCAACCTGCCGGCGCTGATGCAGGCCAAGGGCCACAGCGTCCGCCATATCCAATAGCGACAGGCTTGCTAGACAAAATGTCGAGGGTGCTTGACATCTCAGGCGCGCTCATATGACAAGTATCCTTGTCATTGAGACAAGGACGCCAATCATGCCCCCCGAGCGGCTCCTCGCCTGGGCCTTCTGGTGGCTGCGGCGGCGGTGACCTGGCCATGCTGAACCGCCTCAAGGTGCTGCGCGCCGAACGCAACTGGAGCCAGGGAGACCTGGCCGACCGGCTGGGCGTCTCGCGCCAGAGCATCAACGCCATAGAGACCGGCAAATACGACCCGTCCCTGCCGCTCGCCTTCAAGATCGCGCGCCTGTTCGGCCAGCCGATCGAAGCCATCTTCCATGACGGGGCGGCCGACGCCCCGGGAGCCTGATCCATGAGCACGCTCGAGAAGCGCCCCTATTTCACCCGCACCCGCCTCATCCAGTTCGCGGTCGGCATGGTTGTCGGCGGCCTGGCCGGCTACGGCGTCGGCCAACTGGCCGCGGAGATCCGGTTGGCCGACGACTGGAGATGGTCTGACGCCCTGGGGATGATCGTCGCCTGCCTGCTCTTCACCCTCGGGGCGGTGATGCTGGTCGCCAGCTTCAACCGCCGGGCGATCGGCGCGATGCTCGATCCTGGCGACCCGCGCCCGGCGGGTCCGCCGCAGGTCCGCCTCGCCCGTCAGCAGGGCTGGGTGCTGGCGCTGGGCGGGGCGATGATGGCCGCGCCGATTCTCGCCGCCAGCCTGGGCCTGCCCTATGGCCTGCGTGCCGCCGCGCTCGCCGGGCTCATAGCGCTCTTCATCGTGCAGACGGTTTTCAACCTGGCGTTCTGGCAGAGCGCCGACGAGGTGATGCGCCGGATGGTCGGCGAAGTGAGCCTGATCTGCTTCTGGGTGCTGCAGGGGGCGCTGTTCCTCTGGGCGGCCGGCGAGAAGCTGGGCCTGGCCCCTGCGCTCAGCACCTGGGACTGCCTGACGGTGCTGATGATCTTCTACCTGGCGGTCAGCGCGGTCATCGGCTTCCGGCGCGGCTTCGCCTGATCGACCGGGGCGCGTCCTTAAGCCGCGTCCGGCCGCTTGTAGATCGACTGCTTCGGTGCGGCGAGCACGCGCCGGAGCATCGGCTCGAAAGCCTCCAGCGGCATGCTCTCATAGTTCGGATCGAAGCTGTTCTGATCGTAGAGATGGCAGAACTGGGCGCAGTATTCGAAGTCCGGGTGCCCGCGGTACTGCTCGCGCATGTCGCGATCCAGGCCCAGGTAATGGAAGAAGTAGTAGCCCTGGAAGATGCCGTGCTTGTCCATCATCCAGTGGTTCCGCTCGGAGATGTAGGGCTTCAGGATCGTCGCCCCGAGCTCGGCGTGATTGGCGGGCAGGAGGATGTCGCCGATGTCGTGCACCAGGGCGCAGACGACATACTCCTCGTCGCGGCCATCCTTGTGGGCCCGGGTGGCGGTCTGCAGCGAATGCTCCAGCCGGTCGACGGCGAAGCCGCCGTGGTCGCCCTTGAGCAGATTGAGGTGCGCCATGATCCGGTCGGGCAGCTCGCCGCGGTGCGGGGCGGCCGCCATGCCGATGGCCATCCAGTCTTCCTGGGTGCCCTCGGTCATCGCGTGGAACTTCGCGCGCGGCGCGCCTTCACCGTCTGCCATGACGTTCCTCCTCTGGTTGGCGGGCATGGTGCGGCCGGCCCCTCGCCAGGTCAACGCGCGCCTTGCCCGGCCGAAGCGTTCGGCTATGTTGCGCGCCGCCTCGCGGGCGTAGTTCAGAGGTAGAACGTCAGCTTCCCAAGCTGAATGTCGGGGGTTCGATTCCCCCCGCCCGCTCCAGCCTTTCCCATTCGCTCGCGGCCCGTCACAGAGCCCTGGACAGCCGCGTCCAGAGTTGCTGGTCGAAGTCCGGGTCCGGCACGGCCTGGCCCAGGCGCACGACCACCAGCCGGCGATCGGGAACGATGTAGAGCTTGCGGCCCATCGCTCCCAGGGCGGCGACCATGCCGGCGGGCGCGGCGGGGACCAGCGGGCCCTCCCGGCGCTCGCCGTCCGCCCGGATCGTGAAGGCGGACCCGTTCAGCCACCACAGCCAGCCGTAGGCGGGGTTGGTCGGCGAGCGCTCGAAGAGGGTGTTCAGGCCCGCCTCGGAAACGACCCGCCGGCTGTTCTGCGCCACGCCGCCGTCGAGGATCAGCCGTCCGACCCGGGCGAGGTCGCGGGGCGAGGTGACGAGCCCGGTGGGGTTGCCGACGTCGCCGAAGGCCGCCGGCCGGGCTCGCCAGCCGGTCTCGGCCAGGCCCGCCGGTCCGGTGAGCCAGTCGCCGGTCAGCGCTTCCAGCGACAGGCCGGCGACCTGGGCGAGGATGGCCTTGGTCGCCGCATAGACCGGGGTGTTGTAGTGAAACCTCGTTCCCGGCGGCGCGGCATGGGCGAAGCCGTCGTCGAGCCCGGAACTCATCGTCAGCAGGTGCAGCACCCGGATGCGGGCTTCGTCCGCCGTCGCCGCCCTCGACCAGCCGGCGCCGAGATAGTCCGAGACCGGCCGCCCGACGTCCAGCAGGCCCCGGTCGGCCGCGATGGCGGCCAGCAGGCCGACGAGGCTCTTCTGCAGGGAGGCGACGTCCTCGATGAGGGCGCCTTCCGGCGTCGACCCGTGGATCCAGGACGCCTGGAACGCCGCCGCATCGCCCGGCAGGGGCCAGTTGCGCTCGGCGAGCGTCTCTCCGTCGCGCAGGACCAGAAAGCCGGTGGTCCGCTGGGCCCGCGCATAGGCGAGCACCTCCCGCATGGCGGCGTCGTCCGGCCTGCCCGTTCCCATCAGCGCCCTCCCGGGATGTATCGCCAGCTAAGCCGCGCCCCCCAGCTGAGGCAAGCCGATCAGACATTCACGCGCGCGAGAGTGAATGTTGACATCAAAGCGCGGCCATGTCCCCATCCGCCCATACGTCGGCGCTGACGATCGACGTTTCGGGAGGAAAGCGGATGAGGGCCATTCTTCTTGCGTCGGCGTGCGCCGGCGCGATCTCGGCGGCGTGGACGCCGGCCTGGGCGCAGACAACAGACGAGGCTGAACGGCCGGCCGCGGCCACGGCCGTGGAGGAGGTGATCGTCACCGCCACCCGCCGCACCGAGCGGCTGCAGGACGTGCCGCTGGCCGTCACCACCTTTTCCCAGGAGCAGCTGACCGCCAAGGGCATCGTCGGCTACGAGGGCCTGGCGCAGCAGACGCCGGGCGTGGTGCTGAACCGCGCCAGCGCCAACTTCAACAACTTCACCGCCCGGGGCATCTCCACCAACGGCTACAACGCCAACCTGCAGAGCACGGTGGCGGTCTATATCGACGAGCTGCCGATCTCGGCCAACGGCAACTCCACCATCCTCGACCCGACGCTCTACGACGTGGAGCGGATCGAGTTCCTGCGCGGGCCGCAGGGCACGCTGTTCGGCTCCGGCTCGCTGGCCGGCGCGCTTCGCATCCTGACCAAGGCGCCCGACCCCAGCGGCTTCGACGCCTCGGCCCTGGTGGACGTCGGGGTGACTGGCGACGATTCCCTCCGCCAGCGCTACAACGGCATGCTCAACGTGCCGCTGGTCGAGGACCAGCTGGCCCTGCGCCTCGTGGGCTACTACCGCCACGAGGAGGGCTATATCGACAACCTCGGCACCGGGAAGGAGAACGCCAACACCCTGGTGGCCGGCGGCGGGCGCGCGGTGCTGCTCTGGGAGCCGACCGACCGGCTGTCGCTGAAGCTCCTGGCCTCGCACGAGAGCAGCCAGCCCAGGGATTCCAACACCGTCAGCCCGGCGCTGGGCCTCGACAAGCGCGTCTCCGATCGGCCGGACCGGTTCACCGGCAAGATGACCAACTACAACGCCACCCTGAACTACCAGTTCGACGGGGCGAAGCTGACCAGCTCGACGACCTTCTCGGAGTTCAACCAGCGCTTCTACGTCGACCTCGCCGGCACCTTCGCCGGGGCCATCGCCTTCGCCCTCGACGCCGACGGCTACGACGACACCTTCGTGCAGGAGGCGCGGCTGGTCTCCGATCCGGGCGGCAGGATCGACTGGGTGCTGGGCGGCTTCTACTTCGAGCGGCGGCGGGACGTGGACTTCGGCTATCGCTCCTCGCCGCAGTTCCTGGCCGCGCGCGGCATCACCGGCCTGCCGGACGAGTATTATCAGCGGCTCTTCAGCTACGCCAAGCAGCACGAGAAGGCGCTCTTCGGCGAGCTGACCTACCGGTTCACCGACGACCTGTGGGTCACCGGCGGGCTGCGCTACGGCAGCATCGACGCCCAGGCGTTCACCGAGGCCGGCGGCTACAACTCCAACTACCTGACCAACGCCCTCTTCGGCATCCCCGGCCCGCTGACCGTCACCCCGATCGTCGCGGCCACCGGGGTGAAGGCGAAGGACACCGGGCCGTCCTACCGGCTCAGCCTCTCCTGGCGGCCGACGCCGGCGGTGACCACCTATGCGGCGGTGGCGACCGGCTTCCGCGCCCCGGTGGTCAACGCCTTCGGTGGGCGCGCGAGCGTGATCGACCCGACCGACATCGTGATCCCCGCCGGCGCCAAGTCGGACGACCTGATCAACTACGAGGTGGGGGTCAGGGGCCGCTGGCTGGACGGGCGGCTCGCCGCCAACATCACCGCCTACTACATCGACTGGAACGACATCCAGGTGCAGGCCAACCGGGTCTCGGACTCGGTGCAGTTCGCCACCAACATCGGCGGCGCCCGCAGCCGCGGCGTCGAGTTCGAGGTGCTGACCATCCCGGCGCCCGATCTGACCGTCGCCTTCAACGGCTCGATCAACAGCGCCAAGGTGGACCAGCTGACGGCGGCCGAGGCGGCCTTCTCCGGCGCCGTGCTCGGCGCGCGGCTGGCCGGCCCGCGCTTCCAGGGCTCGATCGTGGTCAACTACGGCTTCGACGTCATGGAGACGGCCCGCGGCAACGCCTCCGTCTCCGTCGCGCGGTGGGGCTCCTTCCCCGGCTCCTTCCCCAACACGCCGGGGCGGCCGGGCGTGCCGAGCCCGACCTATGACACCACCGAAGCCTATACGGTGGTCAACGGCAGCCTCGCCGTGGCCTTCGAGAAGGCGACCGTCGGGGTCTATGTCGAGAACCTCTTCGACGACCGTTCGATCGCCTACGTCCACCCGGAAGCCTTCGTCGCCCGCCGCTACGCCACCGTGCGGCCGCGCACGATCGGCGTTCGCGTCGGCTACAACTTCTGATGACCGGGGCCGAAGAGGCGCTCGCGCCGCTCGATCCGGTCGGCGGCGCCGCGGCGCCGGCCGCCGGACGCCCGGGCGCGGCGGCCTGGACGGTGCTGGCGGTGCTGTGCTTCGTCTATGTGCTGAACTTCCTCGACCGCCAGCTGCCCTCCATCCTGGCCAAGCCGATCCAGGACGACCTGGGCGTCACCGACGGCCAGCTGGGGATGATCAGCGGGCTCTATTTCGCGCTGTTCTACTGCGTGCTGGCGATCCCGGTGGGCTGGCTGGCCGACCGGACCAACCGGGTGAAGGTGCTGGCCTTCTCCTGCGCCCTCTGGAGCGCGGCGACCGCCGCCTGCGGGTTCACCACGAACTATCCGCAACTGGCCGCCGCCCGCATGGCGGTGGGGATCGGGGAGGCCGGCGGAGTGCCGCCGTCCTACGCGATCATCTCCGACTACTTTCCGTCGGGCACGCGGGGCACGGCGCTCAGCCTCTTCAACCTCGGGCCGCCGATAGGCCATGCGCTGGGCGTGGCATTCGGCGCCTCGATCGCGGCGGCCTATTCCTGGCGGCTGGCCTTCGTCTGGGTTGGGGTGATCGGCGTCGTCACGGCGAGCGTGGTCTGGCTCTTCGTGCGCGAGCCCAAACGGGGCAGGCTCGACGCCGAGGCCGCGGCCCCGGCCGCGCCGGCGGCGGGGCCGGGCGGCTTCTGGGCCACCTGCCGCATGTTCTTCACCCACCCGGTGCTGCTGCGGGTCGCGCTGGCCTGCGCGGCGACCCAGTTCGTCACCTACGCGATCCTCAACTTCACGACGCTCTTCCTGATGCGCGAGAAGGGCATGACGCTGAACGAGGTCGCCGTCTGGTACGCCCTGCTCATCGGGCTCGGCACCGGGGCGGGCATGTATGCGTCCGGCCGGCTGATCGACCACTTCGCGCCGAGGGCCAAGACCGCCTTCGCCTACATCCCGGCCATCGGCCTGGCGCTGGCCGCCCCGCTGTTCGTCGGCTTCGTCTGGGCGCCCAGCTGGCCGCTGGCGCTGGCCTTCCTCGCCCTGCCGACGGGGCTCAACTACTTCTACCTCTCGCCGGCCGTGACCCTGGTGCAGGAGGAGGTGCGGCCCGACCAGCGGGTGCTCGCCGGCGCCCTGCTGCTGCTGGTGATGAACCTGGTCGGCCTGGGCCTGGGGCCCACCTTCCTCGGCGCGGCCAGCGACTTCTTCCGGGCGAGCCATCCGGATAACTCGCTGCAGATGGCCTTCTACGCCCTCACGCCGTTCTACGGCCTGGCGATCGCACTGTTCTTCTGGCTGGCCCGGGCGCTGAAGCGCGAGATGCTGACGACATGATCGTGGCGATCCTGCGCCTGGCGGTGGTCGCCGCCGCTCTGGCGATGGCCCTGCCGCCCGCCGCCCGCGGCGCGCCGGAGGTCGAGGCGCCGGCCGGCCGGGTGAGGGGAGAGGCGCTCGGAGAAGTCAACGCCTTCAAGGGCGTGCCCTACGCCCTGCCGCCGACCGGCCAGCGCCGCTGGCGACCCCCGGCGGAGGCGCCGCGATGGACCGGCGTGCGCGACGCCACGCGCTTCGGCGCGACCTGCGTCCAGCCGCCCTCGCGGCCCGGCAGCCTCTATGCCGACACCCATCGGTCGATGAGCGAGGACTGCCTGTTCCTCAACATCTGGGCGCCGGCCGACGCCCACGCCGCCCCGGTGTTCGTCTGGATCCACGGCGGCTCGCTGGTCACCGGCGCCGGCAGCGAGGGCATCTACGATGGGGCGCGGCTGGCCCGGCGAGGGATGGTGGTCGTCACCCTCAACTACCGGCTCGGCGTGCTGGGCTATCTGGCCCACCCGCAGCTGAGCGCGGAGTCGCCGGACGGCGTCTCGGGCAACTACGGCCTGCTGGACCAGATCGCCGCCCTGCGCTGGGTGCAGCGAAACATCGCCGCGTTCGGCGGCGACCCGGCGAACGTGACGGTCGCCGGGGAGTCGGCCGGCGCGCTTAGCGTGATGTACCTGATGGCCGCGCCGCAGGCGCGGGGCCTCTTCGCGCGCGCCATCGCCCAGAGCGCCTACATGATCTCGACGCCCGAGCTGCGCGCCAGCCCGCATGGCGACCCACCCGCCGAGGCGACCGGCGTGGCCCTCGGGCGCAAGCTGCAGCAGCGCAGCATCGCGCGCCTGAGGGCCATGGACGCCGAGAAACTGACCTGGGCCGCCGCCCTGGCCGGCTACGCGCCGTTCGGCACAGTCGACGGCAAGGTGCTGCCGCGTCAGCTGGTCGACGTCTTCGATCGCGGCGAACAGGCGCCCGTGCCGCTGCTGGCCGGCTTCAACGAGGGGGAAATCCGCTCGCTGCGGTTCCTCGCGCCGCCACCGCCGCCCGACGCCGAAACCTACCTCGCCCTGATCCGCGCGAAATACGGCGACCTGGCGGAGGACTTCCTGAAGCTCTACCCGCCCGCCGACCTGGCGCAGAGCGTGCTCGCCACGCCGCGCGACGCGCTCTACGGCTGGACCGCCGAGCGGCTGGCCGCCAAACAGACGGCGATCGGCCAGCCGGCGTTCCTCTACTATTTCGACCACGGCTATCCAGCGGCCGAGGCCCTCGGCCTGCACGCCTTCCACGCCAGCGAGATTCCCTACATCTTCGGCACGATGGACCGCACGCCGCCCCGCTGGCCCGCCGTGCCGGACACTGCGCGCGAAACCGGGCTATCGGAGGCGATGGCCGCCTACTGGACCGCCTTCGCCCGCGCCGGCGCGCCGGACGCGCCCGGCCAGCCGCTCTGGCGCCCTTACGGCGTGGATCGCGCCGTCATGACCTTCGAGGACGGCCCTAAGCCGAGCGCCCATGTGCGGCCCGGCATGTACGATCTGCACGAGCGGGCGGTCTGCCGGCGGCGGGTCCAGGGCGGAATCCCCTGGCGCTGGAATGTCGGCGTGGTTTCGCCGCCGCTTCCGGCCGGGACGCCTGATTGCCGATGATCGGCGGCGGGCCTGGCTTGCGCTATGGCGTGAGGCTGCGCTTTCGCGGACGGTCCGCGCGGCGCGGAGCTTTTTTGAATGATGTATTTGAGGGTTGAGCATGGCGGCGACTGAAACCGGACCCAAGAGGCGAACGTCGGACGCCGCCGCCAAGTCCGCCCGCGCCGCGTCGTCGGCCAAGCCGCGTCCGCGCCGCGTCAAGGCGCAACAGCGCGCCGACAAGATGGAGCAGATCCTCGACGCGGCCGAATACCTGTTCTCCAAGCATGGCCTCTATGGCGTGACGCTGAAGGACGTGGCCAAGCGGGTCGGGGCGCACCACACCCTGCTGAACTACTATTTCACCGACAAGAAGAAGCTGTTCGACGCGGTCTTCGCCCGCCGCGCGGTGGTCACCTCCACGCTCAGGATGCAGGCGCTGGACACCTACGACGCCGAGTCCGGCGGCAAGCCGACCGTCGAGGGCGCCTTGCGCGCCTTCCTCGACACCGACCTGGACCTCTACATCCAGGGCGGCGAGAACTGGAAGAACTACGGCGCCCTGGGCGCCCAGGTCGCCAATACGCCCCAGTGGGGCGCAGCGATGATGGACTCCCACTTCGACCCGGTGGTGCTGCGCCTGATCGACCTCCTGAAGAAGGCGCTGCCCGATTGCGCCGAGGAGGACATCTTCTGGGGCTATCACTTCGTGACCGGCGCCCTGATGCTGACCCTGGCCCGCACGGGCCGCATCGACAAGCTCTCGGGCGGACTCTGCAGCTGCGACGACTTTGTCGCCGTCAAGCAGCGAATGGCCGCCTTCATGGCCGCCGGGTTTCTGGAGATCTGCCGGCCGGGCCATGAGGGCGCCGGGCGGGCGGCCTAGGGGGCGCGGCGCGACCGCTTCCGGCGGACGCCGGGTCCGTCGTCTGTTCGGTGGACCGGCGGCGGGCTACGCCTTCTGCCGCCTGGACGGCAGGGCGATGTTCGCACAGAAGCCGCCGACCAGGTTCTCGAACGCTAGCTTGCCGTCGTGCAGCGAGACCACCGCCGCCACCAGGGCCAGGCCCAGCCCCGCGCCGGGCGCCTGGGCCGCGTCGGGCGCGCGGAAGAAGCGCTCGGTGAGCTTGGGGTGATGTTCGGCGGCCACCGCGGGCCCGGTGTCGCAGACCGAGAGCACCACGCTCTCGCCGTCGCGGCGGGCGGTGAGGGTGATCTTACCGTGCGCGGGGGCGTATTTGACGGCGTTGTCCAGCAGGTTCGAGACCGCCTGGAACAGTAGGTTCGGATCGCCCTCGACCGTCAGGTCCGGGTCCACCTTCTCGACCAGGGCCTGATGCTTGCCCTCGGCCTCCGGGCGGTGGAACTCGGCGACGTCGGAAAGCAGAGTGGAGAGATCCACCGGCTTGAACTCGGCCACGTGGCGGCCCGCCTCGATGCGGGCGATGCGCAGCAGGGAATCGAAGATCGACTGCAGCCGTTCGGCCTCGGCCTTGGCCTGACGGGCCAGGCGATGGGTCTGCGGGCTGCGTCTGGACGCCTCGGTCAGTTCCTCCAGGTCGGCGTGCAGGCGGGTGAGGGGCGTCCTCAGCTCGTGCGCGATGCTGTCGGAGACACGACTGATCGACTGCACCAGCTGCTCGATGCGGGCCAGCATCTCGTTGAGGGTCTCGGCCAGGGTGTCGAAGTCGTCGCCTGAGCCGCGCACCTCGACCCGGCCGGAAAGGTCGCCGGCGATCACCGTGCGGGCGGCGCGCGCCACCGCGTCCAGCCGCCGGCCGACGGTCAGGCTCATCATCAGCCCGCCGGCGAGGCCGATGAGGATGCTCAAGCCCGCGCCCCACACCAGGGTCTCGGAGAGGAAGTCCTCGCGCTCGTCGAGATCCTCGGTGTCGCGGCCGACGATCAGGCGCACGCCGTCGGCGAAGGTGACGTCGCGGGCCAGGGCCTCGTGCTCGATCTCGTCGCCGGTGTCGTAGCTCTCGAACTCGAAGCGCAGCCAGTCGCGCTGAGCCTTCGGGGCGGGCCAGGTGGGGATGTTGCCGGCGATCAGCCGGCCGTCAGGGGCGATCAGGGCGTGGTAGGCCGGTCTCCGGTCGCTGGCCGCGGCGCGGGCCTCCAGGCGGGCGACGAACGCCGCGCGCGGCTCGCGCGGATAGGCGGCCACCAGCGCCTCGGCCTCGCGCTCGACGCCGTCCTGCACCCGGTCGAGGGGGTTCAGCACGCCGGCCACATAAGCCCCGCCCAAAAGCGCCGCCACCGAAAGCATGAACAGCGCCAGATAGGCCAGCGCCAGGCGGAAGGTCAGGCTGCGGTAGAGGCGCGACAGCGACCGCACGGCGTCAGTTCCTGTCCTTGATGGTGTAGCCGACGCCGCGCACGGTCTGCACCGGCGCGCCCTTCAGCTTCTGGCGCAGGCGGCTGACGTGCTGGTCGATGATGTTGGTCTGCGGGTCGAAGCTGTAGTCCCAGACCTTCTCCAGCAGCATGGTGCGGGTGACCACCCGGCCCTTGTTGCGCAGCAGGTATTCCAGGATGCGGAACTCCCGCGCGGTCAGCTCCACCGGCTGACCGGCCTGGCGCACCTCGCGGGCCAGCAGGTCGATCTCCAGGTCGCCGGCGGAAAGCCTCGTCTCTTCGGCGAGCGCCGGGCCCCGACGGGCCAGGGTCTCGATGCGGGCGAGCAGTTCGGACATGGCGAAGGGCTTGGTCAGATAGTCGTCGCCGCCGGCCTTCAGGCCCTTCACCCGCTCGTCCACCTCGCCCAGCGCCGAGAGGATCAGCACCGGCGTCTGGTCGCCGGAGGCGCGCATGGTAGACAGGATCGTCAGGCCGTCGACGTTCGGCAGCATGCGATCGAGGACCACGAGGTCGTAGTCCCCGCCGGCCACGTGGAAGAGGCCCTGGCGGCCGTCCGCCACATGATCGACCACATGGCCGGCTTCCCTCAGGCCGCCGGCCACATAGTCCGCCACGCGGGCGTCATCCTCGATCAGCAACAGGCGCATGGCTCTGCTTTAAGCCAGCGTTTGTCAGTCGTCGAAGTTCCCGGGCCGCATGGCCCCCGTGCGCG
>JADZBR010000262.1 GCA_020852035.1 Caulobacteraceae bacterium | reverse complement strand
GAGGCGCACGCCGGGCCGAGCGCCGAGGCGCTGACCGTGCGGGCGCAGGTCCCGCAGCCGGCGACGGTGGGGGTGACGCGCACGGACCTGCCGGCGGGGCCGCTGCACAGGTTCAGTCCCGGGGCGGCGCTGGAGGTCGAGCTGGCGGCCGGGCGGCTGGAGAGCCGGCCGTTGGCGGCGGTGCTGGCGGGGGCCAACGCCCTGGCGGTGCAGGGGGCGGGCGGCGATTGGGAGGTGCTGCAGTTCACCGGCGCCGAACAGGTGGGCGCGCAGCACTGGCGGCTGACGGGTTTGCTGCGCGGTCAGCTGGGCAGCGAGCCGGCGATGGCGTCGCTGACGCCGGCCGGCGCGGCGGTCGTGGTGCTGGCGGGCGACCTGGCGCGCGGGGCGATGGCGCTGGACGAGCGCGGCCTGCCGCTGGTCTGGCGCGCGGCCCCGGCGGGCGGGCCGGCGGGCGGGCCGGGCTCGGCGGAGGCGGCGTTCACCTGGAACGCGGCGGCGCTCAGGCCCTGGTCGCCGGTGCACCTGCGGATGGCGGGGGCGGGAGGCGATCTTCTGCTGAGCTGGATGCGCCGGACGCGGCTGGGCGGCGACGGCTGGGACCTTGAGCCGCCGCTCGGCGAGGCGTTCGAGCGCTATCGGGTAGAGGTGCTGGACGGCGAGGCGGTGGTGCGGGCGGCGGAGGTCGAGACGGCGGCGTTCACCTACACCGCGGCCATGCAGGCGGAGGACTTCCCCGGCGGGACGCCCTCGCCGCTGACGGTGCGGGTGGCGCAGGGCTCGGCGGCGGTCGGCTGGGGCGCGGCGGCGGAGCGGGTGCTGTAGCCCTTCTCCCGCAAGGGGAGAAGGATCCCAAGGATTGCACCTCGCGCGACCGGTCCCTAAGTCGGCCCCGGGCCGTCCAACCCCCGGGGAACCATATGTCCGCCTCCAAGCTCTTTGAACCGCTCGCCCTGGCCCGTGGCCCGGCGATGAAGAACCGCTTCATGCTGGCGCCGCTGACCAATCAGCAGAGCCATGCGGACGGCACGCTCTCGGACGACGAGTTCAACTGGCTGGTCAAGCGCGCCGAGGGCGGCTTCGGCCTGACCATGACCTGCGCGGCGCATGTGCAGGCGGTGGGGCAGGGGTTCCCGGGCCAGCTGGGCGTGTTCGGCGACCAGCACATCGCGGGGCTCTCGCGGCTGGCGGCGGCGATCAAGGCGCAGGGGTCGGTGGCGGCGATGCAGCTGCACCACGCGGGGATGCGTTCGCCAGCCGAACTGGTGGGGACGCCGGTCTCGGCGTCGGACGACGAGGCGACCGGGGCGCGGGGCTTGAGCCTGGGCGAGGTCGAGCAGTTGCGCGACGACTTCATCGCCGCGGCGGTGCGGGCCGAGCGGGCGGGCTTCGACGGCGTCGAGGTGCATGGGGCGCACGGCTATGTGCTGACCCAGTTCCTCTCGGCGGAGACCAATCGCCGCGAGGATCGGTATGGCGGCAGCCTGGAGAACCGGGCGCGGATTGTGCTGGAGATCATCGACGGGATCCGGGCGCAGTGCCGCGCGGACTTCCAGCTGGGCCTGCGGCTCTCGACCGAGCGGTTCGGGGTGGAGCTGATGGAGATCCGCGAGCTGGCGGGGCAGGTGCTGGCGGCGGGGAAGATCGACTACCTCGACCTGTCTCTGTGGGATGTCTTCAAGGAACCGGCCGAGGAGGCGCACAAGGGGCGCAGCCTGCTGAGCTACTTCACCGAACTGCCGCGCGGGCAGGTGCGGCTGGGCGCGGCGGGCAAGGTCATGAGCGCGGCCGACGCCGAGGCGGTGATCGCGGCGGGCTGCGACTATGTGCTGATCGGCCGGGCGGCGATCCTGCGGCACGACTTTCCCGAACGGGTGCGGCGCGATGCGGGCTACACCTCGCCGCCGCTGCCGGTGAGCAAGGCGCACCTGCGCGAAGAGGCGCTGAGCGACACCTTCATCGACTACATGCACCGCTTCCCCGGCTTCGTGGCGCCGGACGCCGAAGCGGCCTGATCAGGCATGTGATATTTTTGCCACATCCGCCATTGCGTGACCGGGCGTTCCGTCCCAACTAGAAGGACGTGCAGTTTTCCTACGCAGAGGCCGATTTGGCGCGCGATCCCTATGCCGAGCTGGGCGTTTCCAAGAGCGCCAGCGCCGACGAGATCCGGAAGGCGTTCCGCAAGCTCGCCAAGGCCAATCACCCGGACACCAATCCCGACAACAAGGCGGCCGAGGAGCGCTTCAAGCGCGTCTCGGCGGCCTTCGACATCGTCGGCGACGCCGACAAGCGCAAGAAGTTCGACGCCGGCGAGATCGACGCGGACGGGCGCGAGACCATGCGCGGCTTCGGCGGCGGCGGCGGACCGTGGGGCGGCCAGGGCGGGCCGCAGGGCGGTTTCCGCGCCGAGGGTTTCGAGAACATCGACCTCTCCGACCTCTTCGGCGACATCCTGGGCCGCGGGCGCGGCGGCGGCGCGCGGGGCGGGCCGCAGGGCTTCGGCGGCGGCGGGTTCTCGCCCCGCGGGTCGGACGTGCGGGCGCGGCTGGACATCGACCTGGAGGAGGCGATCCTCGGCGGCCGCAAGCGCATCGCCTTCTCCGACGGGCGGACGCTGGACGTGACCATCCCCAAGGGCGCCAGCGACGGCCAGACGCTGCGGCTGAAGGGCCAGGGCCAGGACGGGCGCGGCGGCGCGGGCGATGCGCTGATCGAGCTGAAGATCAAGCCGCACCCGGTGTTCCGCATCGAGGGGGCGGACCTGGTGATGGACCTGCCGGTCACGGTTCCCGACGCGGTGCTGGGCGGCAAGGTGGAGGCGCCGACCCCCGAGGGGCCGGTGCAGCTGACCGTGCCCAGGGGGGCCAACTCCGGCCAGCGGCTGCGGTTGAAGGGGCGGGGGCTTTCCGATGGGGCCGGCCGGCGCGGCGACCTCTTCGCGCGGCTGCAGATCACCCTGCCGGACACGCCGGACGAGGCGCTGGTGACCTTCGCGGAGGAGTGGCGCAGGCAGCGGCCCTATGCGCCGAAGCGGCGCTGACGGGTTTGGCGAAACCGAACACTTCTTATATCTTCAGCCGTATGACGAGGCTTCGACTCCCAAGGAGGTTGACCGGCCTATGACGTCTTCGGCGAAGAAGCTCGGCGCCGCCCCCCGGCGGTCGCTGGAAGGCCGCACGGCGACCAGCCTGACCGCGCGCGAACTGGCCGACGCCGGCCGGCGCGCCGGATTGGCGGCGCGGCGTGAACTGGCCGAGGCCGGGATCACGGTGGCGGCGGTGCGTGACGGGAAGCCCGTCTGGGTCCGGCCCGATGGCAGTGTCGAACCCGCGACCTGGGACCAGGTGAGAGCCGGCTATCCCGGCTGACCGTCCGCGCCTGACGGTGATCGCCGGGGCGAACGGTTCCGGCAAGACGACTTTGACCCGACAGATATTCGCCGAAGGCCGAGGTCTCGGCGAATACATCAATCCTGACGAGATCGCGCTCGGTCTCTCAGGCGGAATGGCCGAGCGCTCGCGCGCCGCGCAAGCCGAGGCGGATCGTCGGCGCGCCGCGGCCCTGGCCGCCGGCCGCAGCTTCGCCTTCGAGACCGTGATGTCGCATCCCAGCAAGCTGGACGTCATGCGCGAGGCGCGCGCCCAAGGCTATGAGTTCACCCTCTACTTCGTGGGTTTGAACCATCCCTACCTGAACATCGACCGCGTGCGGGCGCGCGTGAGGCGGGGCGGACACGACGTGCCGGAAGACCGCATTCTCGCCCGTTACGAACGCACGATGGCGTTGCTGCCGACCGCGTTCGAAATCGCCGACCGGGGGTTCATCTTCGACAACACCGACAGCGAGCCGGCGCAGGTGCTGCGTCTGGTCGTGGCCAAGCAGAGAGGCAAGCTGATCGAACTCTGGCCGCCCGTGCCCGACTGGGTGCACGAGCGGCTGCTGTCGAAACTGGGGCCGAGTTAAAGGTCCAGCTGGACGCGCAGGGCCTGGTCGAGGGCCGCAAGGTCGCGGGCCGACAGCTCGCCGAGCCGCCCCTTCAGCCTTTCCTTAGCCGCCGTCTGCAACTGGTCGGCCAGGGCCTTGCGTCTTCCGCCGCCGAGCGTCACCGGCGCTTCGCCCGGATAGAAACGATCGACATTGGTGGTCAGCGGCACAACCTGGATGCGGTTGAGGTGGCGATTGGCGAGATCATTGCTCACGATCACGGCGGGGCGCGTCTTGCGAACCTCGCCGCCGACGGCTGGGTCGAAATCCACCCACCAGACCTCGCCGCGCCGCGGCCCAGCCTCAGTCAACCACGTCCCCGATCAGGGCCTCGCTCCATTCCAGCGCCTCGCGCTCACGCGCCTCGTCGGCCGCCATCTGGCGGTAGCCTTCCTCGAGCGCGTCCTCGACCACCAGCGGGCGGGCCAAATCGTTGAGGAAGCGGCTGACGCGGCGAGGGCCGACGCGGGCCTGCAGGCCCGCGTAGACATCGTCGTCCACCGTGATGGTCAGCTTCTTCATACGACCAGTCTATACGTATTGTTATACGTATACTAGCCGACGTTGTCCTCGCGGATCGTCCTGCGGGCGAACCAGAAGAGGAAGAAGGCCAGGAAGCCGGCGCAGGTGGAGACCATCAGCGCCCAGCGCACGCCCTGGGCGCTGCCCATGCCCATCGGGCCTGAGAAGACGTCCGAGAGCGCGCCGACGGCCAGCGGGCCGAGGCCCAGGCCGATCAGGTTGATGATGAAGAGCAGGATCGCCGCGGCGGTGGCGCGCATGTGCGGCGGCACCACGCTCTGACCGGTGGCGTAGACCGGGCCGTACCAGAGCGAGCCGAGCAGGCCGTTGCCCATCAGGATGAAGAGGGCGGCGGTGGCGCTGGGGACGCTCACGGCGATGATGTAGATCGGCACCGCCAGCAGCGAGGCGATGGCCGGGAAGATCATGTAGCCGCGCAGGTCCTTGGCGCCGAAGCGGTCGGCCAGCCAGCCGCCCAGGAACGAGCTGATGGCGCCGGAGACGCCGCCCAGCACGCCAAGCGCCACGCCGAGGAAACCGAGGGTGCCGAGGCCGAACATGGCGGCCAGTTCGGCCACCTCCTCGCCGTGCACGCGCAGGAAGAAGGAAGCGGTGAAGGGGGCGTGGCCGTAGCCGATGAACGCCTTGATGGCCGCGGCGAACGCGATCAGCCAGAAGGTGCGCTTGGTGGCCAAGAGCTTCATGGTGGCGCCGAAGGTGGCCGAGCCGGCGATGCGGGCGGCCTCCATCTGCTTGGAGAGCAGCTTGCGCGGCTCCTTCAGGGTGAAGGCGGCGAGAGCGGCGAAGATCACGCCGGGCACGCCGACCACCAGGAAGGCCATGCGCCAGCCGAAGGCGTCGGCCAGCACGCCCCCAAGGGCCACGCCGATCAGGCCGCCGATGGGGGTGCCCATCGCATAGAAGGCCAGGGCCGAGGCGCGCTTTTCCTTGGGCACGTAGTCGGCGATCAGCGAGTGGGCGGGGGGCGTGCAGCCGGCCTCGCCGACGCCGACGCCGATGCGCGCCAGCACCAGGTGGACGAAGCCCTGGGCCGCGCCGCAGAGCGCGGTGAAACCGCTCCACACCAGCACCGCCGTGCCGATGATCAGCGGGCGATTGCGCCGCTCGGCCAGGCGGGCGATCGGGATGCCCAGCACGGTGTAGAAGATGGCGAAGGCCAGGCCGCTCATCAGCCCGATCTGCCAGTCGGCCAGGCCCAGATCCTGCTTGATGGGCTCGGCGAGAATGTTGATGACCGCGCGGTCGACGAAATTGACGATGTAGATGCCCAGCAGCAGGTACATCGCATAGCGCGTGTAGCCGGGCGAAAACGGCGCGGAAAATGGGGTGGGCTCGGTGGCGACGGTGATCGGCTCTGGCCCGTCCGGCGCGGCGGTGGCGTCGGTCATCTGAAATGCGTTCCTTCCCGGGACTGAAAATCGTTTTTGTCGTTATGGCTTCACTCTAGACGGGCTTTGGCGGCCGGCGGCAAGAGCGGGCGCGCAGATTTGAGGAGCAGCGTTATGGAGATCGTCGTCGGCACCAAGCGCTGGTCGACCTGGTCGCTTCGGCCGTGGCTCGCGCTCAAGCGCACGGGCGCGGCGTTCGCGGAGACGCTGGTGCCGCTGCGCGAGGCGGAGACCTCCGAGACGGAGATCCGCAAGCACTCGCCCTCTGGGCTGGTGCCGGTGCTGAAGGACGGCGAGCTGGTGGTCTGGGACTCGCTGGCGATCTGCGAATACCTGGCCGAGCGGTTCCCGCAGGCGCGGCTCTGGCCGGCCGACGCGGCGGCGCGGGCGCTGGCGCGGGCGACGGCGGCGGAGATGCACTCGGGCTTTCCCTCGCTGCGCGGGGAGTGCCCGATGGAGATCGGCTTGCGGACCGTCGCCGAACTCTCGCCGGCGACCCAGACGGATATCCGCAAGATCACGGCGCGCTGGAACGAGCTGCTGAAGCGCTCCGGCGGGCCGTTCCTGTTCGGCGGCTGGACGATCGCCGACGCCTTCTACACGCCGGTGGCGACGCGGTTCCGCAGCTACGGCGTGCGGTTGTCCGACTACGGCGACGAGGGCGCGGCGGGCGAATACGGCGAGCGGCTGCTGGAGACGCCGGAGTTCCTGGCGTGGGAGCAGGACGCACTGGCGTGAGCGGCATCCACACCCGCGCCTCGCTGGGCGGCGATCTCGCGCGGCTCGGCGTCCGCGCGGGGGACGCGGTGATGGTCCACGGGGCCATGCGCGAGGTTGGGCGGATGCTGAACGGGCCGGACACGCTGGTGGCCGCGCTGCGCGACGCGGTGGGGCCACAGGGGACGATCCTGGCCTATGAGGACTGGGATGACGCCTACTCGGACCTGCTGGACGCCGACGGCCGGGTCCTGCCCGAGTGGCGCGCGCACGTGCCGCCGTTCGATCCGGCGACCGCGCGGGCCAAGCGCGACCACGGGGTGCTGGCGGAGTTCATCCGCACGACGCCGGGGACGCGGCGCAGCGGCAATCCCGGCGCCTCGGTGGCCGCCCTGGGCGGTCGGGCCGAATGGTTCACCGCCGACCACCCGATGGACTACGGGTACGGCGCCGGCACGCCGTTCGCCCGGCTGGTCGAGGCGCGCGGCAAGGTGCTGCTGGCCGGCGCGCCTTACGACAGCATGACGCTCCTGCACCACGCCGAGCACATCGCGCCGATCCCGGGCAAGCGTCTGCACCGCTACGAAGCGCCGCTGGCGACGGCGGATGGCGTGGTCTGGCGGGTCTTGGAGGAGTTCGATACCGGCGACCCGGTGGTCGATGGCTTGGCGGACGACTACTTCGACACCGTGGTGCGCGACTTCCTGGCGAGCGGGCAGGGGACGCAAGGGCTGGTCGGGGAGGCGCCTTCGCTGCTGGTCGATGCGGCGGCGATCACCGCCTTTGCGGTGGACTGGCTGGTGCGCGAAGCGGGCGGTTAGGCGGGTCTCAGCAGACCGCGCATTCGTCGATGTCTTCGCTCGCCTCGTAGGTTCGCCGGACGATCTCCTCGAGCACCGCGGCGTCGAGGTCGGCGAGCTTGTTGAGGTAGAGGCAGGCCCTGGAGCGCTTGTGCTTGCCGAGCCTTTCGAGCAGGGCGTCGTACTCGGGGAAGCCGCCGACATAGAGCACGAGGTTGGCGGCCCTCGGCGAGAAACCCATGCGGCACATGTCGCCCTCATGGCCGCTGGCGTAGCGGTAGTGATAGCTGCCGAAGCCGACGATCGAGGGGCCCCACATCACCGCCGGCTCGCCGGTGAGGCGCTGCATCATCTCGCGCAGCGCCTGGCCGTCGGCGCGGCGCACCGGATGCGCGACGGCGCCGAGGAAGGCGTCGACGCTGGCGTCGGTGGGCCTGGTCTTGACCTCGGCCATGCGGCCCCCTTCAGCCGTAGCTGAACTTCGGCGTGAATTCGGCGTCGCCGCCGGGGATCATCTCCATCAGGTGATAGTAGACGCAGAAGTCGTCCAGCGGGCCAAGCTCGGTGTCGGAGAGGCGAAGGATCGCCGCGCCCTCCTTGCGGAAGGCCGAGACGCCGGGCCACCAGCCGCCGTGACCTTCGCCGGGGCGGCGGTAGCCCATCTCCTCGGCGAAGCCGGTCCCGGCGTGGCTGACCAGCGGGACGCGCCAGCCGCGCGAGGCGGCGAACGCCTTCTGCACCTCGACCGGGTCGGGGCTGGAGACCACGAAGGCGGCGCGGCTGGCGAGGTGGTTATAGACGCCGTTGAAGCCGTCGGCCCACATGGTGCAGCTGGAGCAGGCGCGGCCCATGTTGTGGATCAGGATCAGGTGGGGCTTCTCGCCGAACAGTTGCGAGAGGCGCACCGGGCCGTCCCAGCCGGCGAACTCGTAGTCGGCGACGGGCTGCGGCTCCACCTTGGCCTGCAGGGCGCGCATCTCCTGGCGCAGGGCCCCGATCTGGGCGCGCTTGGCCTCCAGGGCCGTCTTGGTCTCGGCATAGTTCATGGGGCAGCCTTTTCGATGCGGTCCAGGTGGCGGGCGAGGGTCTCGAACTGGGCCTGCCAGTACTTGGCGTAGCGGTTCAGCCAGAGGGCGGCGTCCTCCAGCGGCTCGGCGTCGAGAGAGCAGCGGCTGATGCGGCCCGAGCGGGCCTGGCTGACCAGGCCGGCGCGCACCAGCACCTGGATGTGGCGCGAGACCGCCTGCAGCGAGATGTCGAAGGGCGCGGCCAGCTCCGAGACCAGCAGGGCCTCGCCGTCCAGCCGCTCCAGGATGCGGCGGCGGACGGGGTCGGAGAGGGCGAAGAACACCGCGTCGAGGGCGTCTTCCGGCCCGGCAAGGGGTTGCAGCTGCGCGCTCACTCCGCGAGATGATCAATCAATAGGTTGATTGTCAACGCATATGTTTATCGTTGCGATGGCGCGACACGCCGTCGCTGGCGCCGGGTGGCGGGCTTCGCTTAGAAGGAAGGACTCGGATCGGGGGCGCCATGCTGAACTGGATCTACGACGTCTGGGGCGCGGCGTTCGGGCCGCTCAGGCTGTTCGATTCCTTCTTCTTCCTGGCGGCGGCGGGGTTCGCGGCCTGTGCGATCGTGACCTGGGCGATGCTGCCGAAGCTCTGGCGGTTCCTGCCCACCGACCGGGGCCGGGCGTTCGCGATCAACGCCGAGCAGAGCGTCGGCAAGCCGTTGAGCTGCGGGGTGATCTTCGTCGCGGTCTTCGCCGCGGCGGCGCTGATCTTCATTCCGCTGGATGCGCGCTGCCTGTGGCTGGTTCCCTTCGTGCTGGCGGCGATGGTGGTGGGCTATTTCGACGACCGGCGGGGCGGGTTCTCCGAATACCAGCTGGCGGCGATGGACGCGGTGCTGGCGCTGGGCGCGGCCTGGGCGGTGCTGGGGCTGGAACCGGCCAGCATCTGGCTGCCCGGCTGGAAGGACGCCTTCGTCCTGCCGCCGTGGATGTCGATCCCGCTGGCGACCGGGGTGATCTGGCTGTCGATCAACGCCACCAACTGCTCGGACGGGGTGGACGGGGTTTCCGGCAGCCTGACGGCGACGGCGATCATCATCCTCGGCGGCCTGCTCTACACGGTGATCGGCAACGCCGAGGTCGCCGGGCACCTTTCGATCCCGGTCAATCCGGAGGGCGCCAGCTGGGCGATCATGGCCTTCCTGATGGTCGGGGCGATCTCCGGCTACCTCTGGTACAACGCCGCCCCCAGCCAGGCGCTGATGGGCGACGCCGGCTCGCGGCCGATCGGGCTCTTGATCGGGGCGCTGGTGATGGCGACCAACAACCCGCTGTTCCTGCTGCTGGTCGGCTCGGTGATCCTGTTCAACGGGGCGACGGGGCTGGTGAAGGTGGCGCTGCTGCGCTTCTTCGGGGTGCGGCTGTTCGGCAGTATCCGCTTTCCGCTGCACGACCATTGCCGCAAGGAGCTCGGCTGGTCGAACACCCAGGTGCTGGTGCGCTTCATGCTGCTGCACCTGGGGCTCTCGGCGCTGCTGGTGATCCTGGCGCTGAAGGTGCGCTGAGCGCGCTCAGCCGGCCGTCTTGACCAGGCTGGCGCGATAGTCTTCCGCCGCCTTGACCAGGCGCAGGACATTGCCGCTCCAGATCTTCTGGATGTCCGCCTCGGAATAGCCGGCGGCCTTCAGGCGGGCGGTGATCTTGGGGATGTCGGCGATCGAGGAGAGGCCCTGCACGCCGCCGCCGCCGTCCCAGTCGCAGCCGATGCCGACGTGGTCTGGACCCATCACCTTCAGGGCGTGCAGCAGGTTGTGCATATAGTCCTCGAAGGTGGCCGGCTGCGGCGGGTATTTGGCGGTGTAGGCGGCGATGTCGGCGACCAGCCTGGCGCGGCCGGCGGCGTCGAGCGAGCCATAGGCCAGGCGCCGGTCGCGCAGGGCGATCAGTTCGGCGCGCTGCTCGGGCGTGGTCGAGGTCGGCGCCAGGTACATGGAGTTGATCTGCATGACCCCGCCGGCGTCGGCGAGCTTCTTCATCAGGGCGTCGTCGATGTTGCGCGGGTGGTCGAAGACGGCCTTGGCGCCCGAGTGGGTGAGGATCACCGGGGTCTTGGAGGTCTCGATCATCTGCACCAGCACGTCGTCGGAGGCGTGGCTGGCGTCGGGCACGATGCCCAGGCGGTTGACCTCGGCCAGCCACTGTTTGCCCAGCGGCGAGAGGCCGTTCCAGCGCTTTTCCTTGCCGGTGGCGCTGTCGGCGAACTGGTTGTTGGCGGTGTGAACCGGCGAGGCGATGCGCACGCCGAGCTTGTAGAAGGTGTCCAGCAGGCTGAGGTCCTCGCCCAGCGGATAGCTGTTTTCGATGGACATGTAGGCCGGGCTCTTGCCGGCCTTCACGATGCGGGCGGCGTCGGCGGCGTCGGTGGCCAGCTCGAACGCGTCCGGCGCGGCGGCGACCATCTCGTGGATGCGGACGGCGCGGATCAGCGCCTTGTCGCGGACCTCGCGATAGGCCGCCTCGGTGAGCGGGCCCTGGGGCGTGAAGATCACCCAGAAGCCGCCGTCGAGGCCGCCGGACTTCATGCGCGGCAGGTCGACCTGCGAGAACGGGCCCTCGCCGGAGTGATCGTCGGTGATCTTCCAGCCGGGGATCTCCAGGTTGGCGGAGGTGTCGAGGTGGGTGTCGAGGGTCAGGAGCCGCTGGTGCAGCGCCATGTCGGCGCGGGAGACCTTGTCCTCGGCCATCGCCGGCCCAGCCAGAAGGGCGGCGATCAGGCCCGCCCGCAACACATGCTTCATCAGAACAACCCCAGCGCCTTGAAACTCGCCACGCCCTCGCGGCCGACCACGAGGTGGTCGTGTACTGCGATGCTCAGCGAGCGCCCAGCCTCTATGACCTGCCGGGTCATGTCCACGTCGGCGCGGCTGGGGGTGGGATCGCCGGAGGGGTGGTTGTGGACGAGGATCACGGCGCTGGCGGAGAGCTCCAGGGCGCGGCGGACGACCTCGCGCGGATAGACCGGGGCGTGGTCGACGGTGCCGCGGTTCATCACCTCGTCGGCGATCAGCTGGTTCTTCTTGTCGAGGAAGAGCACGCGGAACTGCTCGCGGGCCTCGTTGGCGAGGGCGACGCGGACGTAGCCGAGCAGGGCGCTCCAGGAGGAGATCACCGTGCGCTTGGTCACCGGCGCCTTGGCGATGCGGAGGGTGGCCTCGTGCAGCAGCTTCAGGTCGAGGGCGGCGGCCTCGCCGACGCCGGGGACGGTCTTGAGCTCTTCGAGGGTCGCGGAGGTCAGGCCGCTCAGCGAGCCGAACCGGGCGAGCAGCGCCTTGGCCAGCGGCTTGACGTCGCCGCGCGGGAAGGTGCGGAAGAGGTAGAGTTCCAGCAGCTCATAGTCCGGCAAGTGCTCCACGCCGGCCTGCCGCGCGCGGTCCCTCAGACGGTCGCGGTGACCAAGCTGATGCGCCGCCGGCCCTTCCTCGACTCCCGAACCCACCGCGCCTCCTTGTTGAAGGGCACGATGACAAATATCCGAGGTTGAGTGAAGCAAAACCCCTCTCCCGGTCGGGAGAGGGACAGCCGACGGCGGAGCCGGCGGGAGGGTGAGGGGTTTGGGCCTCTTCGGAGAGGGCGGAGGCCCTCATCCTCGCCGCGCCTTGCGGCGCGTCTTTCCTTCTCCCGACCGGGAGAAGGAGGTCAGCGTTCCGACTTGCGGAGCACCGTTTCGCCTTCCGCATCGAGCACCAAGCCGATTCCGCCGACCGCATGTCGTTCCACACATGACGAGAAGAACGCCACGCGGCTGGCGTGGTCTTCGCCGCGCCGCAGACGTGTGAAGCCTGCCAACGTGATCCGGAGGCATCCCGGCTCGCGACCGTCCAAGGTCCAGCGACCGCTTTCGACGAACTCGCCGCCGGCTCCCCATCTATGCGAAAAGGAGCCGTCTTGCCGTAGCCAGATTTGCTCTTGAACGTTGTTTGGCCCGGAAACGTAAAGGCCGGGAATATCAGCCGCTTCCGGCGCCGGGACGCACCCGCCCACCGAAGCAAGCAGCACGGCGACGAAGGCCAGGCTTGCTGGCCGAGCGAACAACTCAGAGCGCCGGCTTGAACAGTGGAGACGCTGTGAAGATCTCCACCCCGGTCTCGGTCACCCCCACCGAATGCTCGCACTGGGCCGACAGCGACTTGTCGCGGGTCACCGCCGTCCAGCCGTCGGAGAGCACCTTCACCTGCGGCTTGCCGAGGTTCACCATCGGCTCGACGGTGAAGAACATGCCGGGCTGCAACACCGCGCCCTCGCCGGGGCGGCCGTAATGCAGCACGTTCGGCGAGTCGTGGAACACCCGCCCCAGGCCGTGGCCGCAGAAGTCGCGCACCACGCTGCAGCGCTGGGCCTCGACGTATTGCTGGATGGCGAAGCCGATGTCGCCGAAGGTGTTTCCGGGCTTGATGGCCGCCAGGCCCCGCGCCATGCCCTCATAGGTGACGTCGATCAGCCGCCTGGCGCGGGGCGCGATCTCGCCGACCGGGTACATGCGCGAATGGTCGCCGTGCCAGCCGTCGACGATCACCGTCACGTCGCAGTTGACGATGTCGCCTTCGCGCAAGGGGCGCTCGGACGGGAAGCCGTGGCAGACCACGTGGTTGGGCGAGATGCAGAGGGTGTGGGTGTAGCCCTTGTAGCCCAGGCAGGCGGGCAGGGCGCCGTGGTCGAGGATGAACTCGCGGGCCAGGGTGTCGATCGTCTCGGTGGCCACGCCGGGGACGATGTGCGGCGTGATCATGTCCAGGCACTCGGCGGCCAGGCGGCCGGCGCGGCGCATGCCCTCGAAGTCCTCGGGGGTGTGAATCTTGATCTGGCCGGTGCGGACTTCCGCCTCCAGCACGTCGGTCATGGCCATAGTCGAAACCTTCGGGCGCGCCGGAACAGCGGCGACGCGGATGGGAGCCTATGTCAGCATCCTAGCACAAAAGCGCAACCGCGCTCAGCCCTCTCCCACTCATCCGCTCATCCCCGCGAAAGCGGGGACCCAGGTGTTTTATCGAAGGGCGCTGGCGTTTCCGCAGAACGCAAAAAGCCTGGGTCCCCGCTTTCGCGGGGATGAGCGGAAAAAGGGGGCAAGCTGACTAGCGCTTCCAGATGATCGGCCGGTCCAAAGTTATGGCCTCGGGGCTCATGGCGCAGCCGTAGACCAGCACCTCCACCCCCGCGTCGGCCGCCCGCTCCAGGCCGTCGGCGAACTTCGGGTCGAGGTCGCGGCAGGCGGCGAAGGCGTCGCAGTCGGTGCGCTGGACGACGAAGAGGGCGACGGCGCGGTCGCCGATCGCCACCTGGTCCATCAGGTCCTGCAGGTGCTTGGTCGAGCGGGCGGCGACGCAGTCGGGGAACTCGGCCAGGGTCCCGGCGCGGCGGAGGTGGCAGTTCTTCACCTCCAGCCAGCAGTTCGCCCGACCCTCGGACTGCAGCAGGAAGTCGACGCGGCTGTTGTGGCTGTAGCGCACCTCGCGCCGCACGCTGTCGTAGCCGGCGAGCTCGGGGATGGCCCCCGCCGCCAGCGCCTCGGCGACCAGGCGGTTGGGGTGCATGGTGTTGATCCCCACCGGCGCGCCGTCGATCTCGACCAGCTCCAGGGTGTGGGCGAGCTTGCGCTTGGGATCGTCCGACCTGGAGAGCCAGACCGGCAGGCCGGGCATGTTGAGGCCCAGCATGGCGCCGGGGTTGGGGCAGTGGGCGGTGACCTCGCGCCCGTCGTCCAGCACGCAGTCGGCGAAGAAGCGCTTGTAGCGCTGCACGAGGCGGCCGCGGATCAGCGGTTGCGGGAACTTCATGGATTGCGCAGGTTGTGTAGCAAGAGAAAGCCACCCAAGGGGGCGGGGGTGAATCCTGAACTGCTGATCTGGATCATGGGCAACCTGCTGATGCCGGCGATTCCGGTGGCGTGTGTCTATCTCGCCCAGAGGATCGCCGGACAAAAGCCCGACGTCGCGTCCGTATTGAAGGACGGAGTGCTGTTCTTCTACGCGATCACCACCGCTTCGGTTCTCATCATGGATGTGTGGAAGGATCGCATCGGCGCCTCGCCGACCTTGGACGCCCTGCCGGCCAGCGTGCTCGTTCTCGTGAGCCTTCTCGTGCTGATCTTTCTGTCAGGGACCTATTTTGTGATGTCGTTGGCGCACACCGGCCGACTGGACCAGGAGGGCCAGCCATTCGACATCAGCCACCTGGCGAATCTCTCGTGGCAATGCGCGGTCGGCATGGCTATCTTGAGCCTGTTGGCGCGCCTTTGGAGCGGACTCTATTGAACGACCTCGCGCATCAAGCGGAATCGGGTTCCGGGCGCCTGCCGGTCAATGCCGCTGGTACGGTGAGAGCGCTCGAAGTCGGCCTTCTCGGCACCGTGGGCTCGGGGGTGGTGGCGCTTGTTGCGGCGGCCAACGCCGCGCCGGCGGTCTTGGTGGCCGCCCTGCCGGTGATCGCCGCCGCGGCTTCCGCCGCGCTGGGCTATCGGCTCGGTTCGAAGGAAAAGCCCTGAGCGATCGAGTCACCGCCGCGGTGCTGGTGATCGGCGACGAGATTCTCTCCGGCCGCACCCAGGACACCAACACCAGCTACATCGCCCGCTATCTCGGGACGTTCGGCGTGGACCTCGCCGAGGCGCGCGTGGTGCCGGATGTCCACGAGGAGATCATCGCGGCGCTGAATGCGCTGCGCGCCCGCTACGACTACGTCATCACCACCGGCGGCATCGGCCCGACGCACGACGACATCACCGCCGACGCGGTGGCCGGCGCCTTCGGGGTCGAGCTCTACGAACATCCGGAGATCATGCAGATGCTGCGCGCCCGCTGGGGCGAGCCGAATGCGGCGCGGCGGCGGATGGCGCGGGTGCCGGTGGGCGGCGAGCTGGTCAAGAACCCGGTGCAGGGGCCGCCGGGCTTCACCATCGGTAATGTATTCACCCTGGCCGGCGTGCCGGTAATCATGCGCGGCATGCTGGAGGACGTCGGCCCGCGGCTGAAGGGCGGCAAGGTCACCATCGCGCGCACCGTGCGGGTGGAGGGCTCCGGCGAGGGCCAGATCGCAGAGCCGCTGGAGGCGCTGGCCAAGGCGCACCCGGACCTGTCGCTGGGCAGCTATCCGTTCTTCGGGCCGGAGGGCTACGGCTCCAACCTGGTCATCCGCGGGCGCGACGCGGGCGAGGTGGCCGCGACGGTGGACGAGCTGATCGCGGCGCTGGACGCGGCGGGGGTGGCCAAGGCGTTCGAGGTGGCGGGAACCTGAGCTTGCGCGCGTCGGCCTGATGCGCCCTAGCGCCCGACGAAGAGGCCGATCGCCGAGGCGCTGGCCATGCCGACGATCATCCCGTTCACGCCGGCGACCAGATAGCCGATCGCGGCGAACACCAGCGACATCGGCCAGACGATGCGCACGCCCTTCGACAGGGCGTCGATCGAGCGCAGCGCCACCACGCCGGCGGCGACGCCGAGCACCACCCAGCCCACGATCAGGGCCACGGTCGTTGTCCAGACCGGCAAGGCCATTGAGAGGACGCCCCCACAAAATAACGGCGTATTCTGGATTTCTCCGCGCGAACAGGGGCTTAACAATCTAGGTTTTGGCAGCGTTAATGCTATTCTCGCCACGGAGCTGTCGGGAGGGACGGATGCCGGGAAATCATTGGGACTCGCTGCCGGAATCGGAGCGGGCGCGGATTCATACCGCCAACGGCGGGCAGGGCCTGCCGGGCGATCTGCGGCAGGGCTATGAGCAGGCGTTCGGCGGCGACCTTTCGAGCGTGCGAGTTCACTACAATTCCCACCGGCCGCAGGAACTCGGCGCGCGGGCCTTCACGCGGGGCAACGACATCTTCCTCGGCCCGGCGCCCGACCAGGTGAACCGCCAGCTGATCGGCCACGAGCTGACCCACGTCGTGCAGCAGCGGGGCGGCGCAACCGCCACCTCCGCCGGCGTGAACGCCAACGGCAATACGGCCGGTGAGGCCGCGCGCGCGGAAGTGAGGGCCGGGGTCACGCCCTAGAGACGCTGGCGCGTCGCCGCCGGCTGTGGCACGCCACGGCCGATGCGGGCGTGGCGAACCTGGTAGACGCAGCCGACTTAAAATCTGCAGGGCCTGGCCCGTGCCGGTTCGAGTCCGGCCGCCCGCACCAAATCCGCTTCGCTCAGCTCTGAGGCGGGGCCGGTCAGCCGACCGCCGCGCGCAGCAGCCCGATGATGCGCTGCAGGTCGCTCTCGCGGAACGGCTTCTGCAGCACCAGGGCGCCCTGGTCGACGTCGCGCAGGGCCGAGTCGCCGTAGCCGGTGGCGAAGGCGAAGGGCCTGCCCTTCTCGCGCAGCAGGTCGGCCAGCGGGAAGATCGGCTGGCCGCCCAGGTTCACGTCGAGCACCGCGCAGTCGATTTCGGCGCTTTGCGCCAGGGCCATCGCCTCGTCGAGACGAGCCGCCGGCCCCACGACCTGACAGCCGAGGTCGCCCAGCATGTCCTCAATGAGCATGGAGACCATCATCTCGTCTTCGACGACGAGCACCCTGAGCCCGGACAGATCGAGGTCCTGGTCCATACT